>JAADJE010000004.1:0-5778 GCA_013150915.1 Gammaproteobacteria bacterium | reverse complement strand
ATGGCCTGCCCTGCCAGCAGGGCATCTACTGCCGTGCGCAAGTCTATACCCGTTATCGGTACATTATTACCGGGTCGGCTACCGTCGAACTGGCCGCGGTAGACGAGTTTTCTGTCACCGTTGTAGAGGAAAAAATCCGGTGTGCAGGCAGCCCGGTAAGCGATGGCCGTCTGCTGGCTTTCATCAAATAAATAGGGAAAGGTATAGCCTGCCAGTTTGATTTCTTCCACCATCATCGCCGGGCTATCATCCGGGTGAGTTCTAATGTCATTGGCATTGATTCCGACGACGGCCAGCCCCCTGTCCTGATATTCACGGGCGAATGAAGATAAGGCCTTGCGCAGATGGATGACGAAGGGACAATGGTTGCACATAAAAATGACAAGCAGCGCTTTGGCTTCGCTGAAATCATTGAGTGTGTAAAGCTTCCCGGACGGGTCGGGAAGAGAGAAGTCTGGGGCAGCTGCTCCCAGTTCGGGCATATTTGAAGGGGTTAAGGACATAATTGATTCAAATTAAAGGTAAACGGTAAACTAATTGTATTTGATTTGTCTTGAAACTTGAAACCTAGAACCTGAAACTCGGAACTAAACACAACAAACCAGCCCCCAACATAATGACGCCCTATGTCCACCATATCTGAATCCGCCGAAGTCCGTATCGATAAATGGCTCTGGGCTGCACGTATCTTCAAAACTCGTCGTCTGGCCGCTGCAGCGGTTAAGGGCGGCAGAGTACGCGTGAATGGGGGACGGGTGAAGCCTTCCCGTTTTGTTAAGGCCGGGGATCAATTGTACATAAAGCGTGAAGATTTTTCGTTTGATATTACACTTAATCTGATCGCAGAAAAACGTGTTTCAGCGAAGCAGGCCCAGCTGCTTTATACTGAAACGGATGAAAGCATTCAGCAACGCAAACAACTGCTCGATAAAAAGTGCCTGGAGAGAAAAACCAGGGTACGGTACGGTGGCCGACCGAATAAACAGGGGCGCCGGAATTTGATGAAACTTCGGGGGAAGGGTTGAATTCAGGTGAAAGACCGAAGACTGGTCAGGGTTTACGTAATGCGTAAACCATAAAACCTGAAATTCTATGTCTGAATGCCGTAATTTTAACGAAAAGAAGGAGGTGGCGGCTTTTAGCCACCGATACAGGCCAAGCTTGCTTGCCTGTAAGGACTACTGACCGATGATAGCAGCGAGTATTACGTTGAATGTATCCGCTGAATAGGCCGGTAAAACAAGGATGGAACCCAGGATTAATGCGCCGAGCAGTGTTTTTATACAGTCTTTCATAATGCCTCCGGTTTTGCCTTTGGTACATGAACAACTATCAACTGTCACACCCCATGCGTGACGATAGGGGGATTATATGATAAGGCTCTCTATATTACAATATTATTATATTAGAAATGATATCAAGTCTTGGGTCGTGGGTCCTGGGCCTGAAATACTAAAGACAAAAGACTATTGATTAAATTACAATGCCTTGAAACTTATGGAACCTCTGATGTGTCTGCACGAAGTAGATTACGATCTATAATCCACGACCTACGACTTGAAACCTGAAATGAATTATGTGAATAAAAATAGCCCCCTCTCCCTCGCCTTTATTTCCCTCTCCATTTTCTTCTTCCTGTCTTTCCCCGCCCTTGCACAGAAGAAGCGACCGCCTGCGCCCGTCAAAGTTGCCACGGCAGTGATGATGGAAATTGCGCCGGTAATCGAGGTATCGGGAACCGTTATTAGCCGGGATAATGCCCAGCTTGCAGCAGAAGTCACCGGCCGGGTTATCTGGATGGCTGAGGTTGGGCAATTTGTAAGGAAAGGTGAAGCGGTCGCACAAATTGATGATAAGCGTTTGCAGCTGAAAAAACGTGAAGCTGACAGTAAGGTGAAGGCTAGCCGAGCCCGTATCGGCTATTTGCGCAAGGAAAGTAAACGCCTGACTCTAATGGCGAAGAATCAACACACCAGTCAGACGGTGCTGGAAAAAACGATTAGCGACTACGATATCTCTCTGGCAGATCTTGAGGCAACGGAAGCACAGCTTGCCTTGATTGAGGACAGCATCGAGAAGAGCCGTATTCTTGCCCCCTTTAATGGCTATGTTGCCGAGCGCCATAAAATGCCCGGTGAGCATGTCAAAGTCGCTGAGGAGGTGGTGCATCTGGTCGGCATTGAGAATATCGAAATTGAGGCCAGTGCACCCTTGATGTACGTGCGCTATGTGAAGAAAGGTGCAGACTTAGTTGTTAAAAGCCGTGATCAACAAGCCGTTGCCAGGGTAAGCTCTCTGGTCTCTATCGGGACCGATCAGTCACGACAGTTCATCATGCGTCTGGCCATTAACCCACACGATGATAAGCAAGACTGGATCCCCGGCATGGCAGTACGGGTTTCTGTGCCAACACAGAATAAAATATCTAAACTGGTTATACCGCGTGATGCCATGGTCATCCGCCGAGACGGTACTTATGTTTTCCGTGTCAAGGACGACAATACTGTTGAACGACTGCTGGTAACACCCGGTGCAGCTGCCGAGGAAAATATTGCCATTACGGGTAACATCAACGCTGGGGACAAAGTCGTCATTCGGGGTAATGAGCGATTACGTCCAGGACAAAAAATTAAGGCCACCTCCATTAATCCATGAATCTCACCCGCATTAGCCTGTCCAATCCGGTTGCGGTGATCGTTGGCATCCTGCTGGTTTCATTGTTCGGTATTATCAGCATTACATACCTGCCGATACAGCTAATACCCGTTGTAGAGCGGCCTGTTATTAAAATCACCACTAACTGGCGCGCCGCCGCGCCTAAAGAAGTCGAAGCTGAGATCGTAGAACCGCAGGAAGATGTACTGCGCGGACTACCGGGTATGACGAAGCTGGTCTCTGAATCTTCACGTGGGCGTGGCAAGCTCACTATCACGTTCAATGGCGGCACCGATATGCAACGCGCCCTGCTGGATGTCCTGAGCCGCCTGAACCGCGTGCAACGTTATCCAGAGGATGCTTCGGAACCGATGCTCAGTTTGGTGGGTGACGATACTCGCCCCATCGCCTGGTTGATCATCAAACCTCTGCCCGGCAACGAACGGCCCATCAGTACCTACCAGGACTTTGTCGAAGACGTGGCACAAACCCGGCTTGAACGGGTTCCGGGTGTCGCCCAGTCCCAGGCCTTTGGTGGGCGCAAGAAAGAGATACGCATCACCTTTGATCCCTATCTCGCCGCCAGCCAGGGTATTGAGCTGCCCGTCGCAGCAAAACTCTTCGGGGGCGCAAAGGATGTCTCCGGTGGGACGGTCAATGTGGGTAAGCGCCGCTACACTATACGCTTTGCCGGGAGCTATTCTGTCAAAGACCTGCCCGGTATGATCCTGGACTGGCGCGATGGCAAGCCGGTACGCCTGATGGACGTTGCAAAGATTGAAAAACGCTTTAAGGACAAGCAGGGTTTTGTGCTGCAAAACGGTGAACTGGCCATAGCGCTGAATGCCCGCCGTGAACAGAATGTCAATGTGCTGCAGGTTATGGCAGGGCTGAAACAGGCGGTCGCTGAACTGCGTGAAGGCCCCCTGAAACGCGCAGGCCTATCGATCCGGCAGGTTTATGATGAGACCATTTATATTGACCGCTCGATCGCGATGCTGGCCACCAATATGGTACTCGGTGTGATACTGGCAATCGGTGTGCTGTGGTGGTTCCTGCGCCGCTTCCGCGCCACATTAATGGTCGCACTGGCCATTCCTGTCTCATTGTTGCTGACCTTTATGGTGTTATATGCCAGTGGCCGAACGCTTAATGTCATCAGTATCGCCGGTCTCGCTTTTGCCGTCGGCATGGTACTGGATGCCGCCATCGTGGTACTGGAAAATATCGTCAGGCTGCGCGAGAAAGGCATGGATGCCGACAAGGCGGCCGAACTCGGCACCTCACAGGTATGGGGTGCCCTGCTGGCCTCAACAGCCACCACCGTGGCGATATTCCTGCCCGTGGTATTCCTTAAAAATGAGGCCGGCCAATTGTTTGCTGACCTGGCTTTGGGTATTGCCGTGGCGGTCATCGCCTCGTTAATCATTGCCATCACGGTATTGCCCACCGCCAGCCGTTACTGGCTACGTGAGATGAAAAGCAGCGACAAACATGCACACTGGTGGGAGGCCATTACAGAAAAAATTATGGCGCTCACAGATGACCGCAGACACCGGGCGGCCTGGATTACAGGACTCATTGTCCTGCCTTTACTGATCATCGTGCTGGCCATACCCAGCGCCAGCTACATGCCAAAGGGAAATAGAAACCTGGTGTTTGCCTTCATCCTGCCACCGCCGGGTGCCAATACCGATACCCTGGAAAAAGAGATGGGCAACTTTATCGTTAACAAACTGGCGCCTCACCTTGATGGCACCGCAGAACCCGCCTTAAGTGATTATTTCTTTGTCATCGCAGGCCGTGGCACATTTATGGGCGCACGGGCAAAAGATTCGACACGTACCGGTGAAGTTGTTTACCTGTTAAACGGCATATTACGTCAACTGCCCGCCACTATAGGCTTTGCCGCCCGGGCGACCCTTTTCGGTGGTTTTGGCGGCGGCAAGATCAATGTCAACCTGCAGGGAAGTGACATCAATAGCCTGCTCGATGCCGCCACCACCGGTTTTGCTCTGATTAAAAAGAAATTGCCCGGTTCATCGGTGCGACCCAAACCCGGCCTTTCACTCAGCGAGCCGGAGCTGTTACTGAAACCGGATGAACGACGCATTGCCGAGGCCGGCTGGGATCGGCAAACCCTCGCCAGCATCACCCGCGCTTTCGGTGATGGCCTCTATCTCGGTGACTATTTTGATGGTGACAAACGGCTGGAGCTCATCCTTCGCTCGACACCGTGGGATACACCGGAAGAACTGCAGGCGATGCCGGTAGCAACACCGGATGCCGGGATTCAAACGCTGGGAGAATTGACCCATATCGTGCGGACAGCGGGTCCCGACAGAATTCGTCGCATTGATCGCCGACGTACTATCACGTTACAGGTTAAACCACCGGAGAATATGTCACTGGAAGATGCGTTAAAGATATTGCGCACAGAAGTCGGCCCCGAGCTGGAGCAGTTACTGCCGCCCGATGGAAGCATTCAGTACGCGGGGGCTGCCGAAAAACTGGAAGAGGCCCTGGACAGTATGAGTGGCAGCTTTCTGCTGGCCATCGCTATTCTTTACCTGTTAATGAGTGCTCTGTTTCGTTCCTTTACCGATAGCCTGTTAGTAATGGTTGCTATTCCATTGGCTATCGTTGGCTCCGTTTTAACACTGAACCTGACAGATACTCTGTTAGCTGTGGTGCCGCCACTGTTGGGTAAATTACCGCAGTCACAACCGATGGATCTGCTGACCATGATCGGCTTTATTATCCTGCTGGGTCTGGTAGTCAATAACGCCATCCTGCTGGTACACCAGACCCGTATCGCCGAACGTGAAGGCCAGAACAGACGTGATGCCGTCGCCCAGGCCATCCATCGCCGCCTTCGCCCGATACTAATGAGTACACTAACCAGCATAGGTGGCATGCTGCCACTGTTGCTCATGCCGGGGGCGGGAACCGAGCTTTACCGTGGCATGGCGGCGGTTATTGTCGGGGGAATGAGCGTGTCAACGGTGTTTACATTGATCTTGTTGCCGGCATTGTTGAGGATAGGGGAAGACAACAAAATAAAATTGTAGGAGCGTCGCCTCGGCGCGATAACGGGTAGTCGTGCAATATCCAAAACCAAAT
>JAADJE010000002.1 GCA_013150915.1 Gammaproteobacteria bacterium | reverse complement strand
CCGGCGCAGGCCGGAATCCAGCGGTTTCAACGACTTACTGGATACCGGGTCAAGCCCGGCATGACGATGTGGCGTTAACGGGACAGCCGTGATTGATTTTATAGATTGATTTGATTCAATACCGAAGGAGGGGGAAATAAGTGTCGATGTCCCGTAATGCCATGTCTCAGATTACGGCTATCATGCCAGTCCGTAATGGCTACAATCTGCTCCCCCTGAGCCTGCCTCCTTTGCTCGCGATGCAGGACCGTGGTGAATTGGTCGAAGTCATTGTTGTTGATGATGCCTCAACGGACGATTCTGCCAAATTTTCCGCTCATCTCGGGGCCAAAGTTTTACACAATACCGAACGCTCCGGCCCCGGTGCAGCGCGTAATCTGGCGTCACAACAGGCAAAAGGCGATATTCTCTGGTTTGTCGACGCAGACGTGGTCGTTCATGAAGATGCTGCCAGACAGGTCGCTGTGGGGCTGGCCGAGCCAGGTATAACAGCGATGTTCGGATCATACGACGACAGGCCGGCAAGCCAGAACTTTGCTTCCCAGTATAAGAACCTGGTGCATCACCACTATCATCAAACAGGTAAAAGTGATGCGACGACTTTTTGGTCAGGCTGCGGAGCCGTGCAAAAAAAGGCCTTTATGGATATCGGCGGTTATGATGCGGAAACCTATAGCCGCCCATCTATTGAAGACATCGACCTTGGGTGTCGTTTGCGGGACGCAGGGCATAGGATCATTTTACACCCCCTTTTCCTTAGTACACACCTGAAAACATGGCGATTCTGGCAAATGGTCAAGGATGATTTTTTCCTACGTGCCGTTCCATGGTCGCAACAGATGTTCGCGCGAGGAGAGATTCTGGAAGACCTCAATGTCTCATTTCCTGAAAGAATACGAGCAATTATTGCCGGGTTGTTATTCATTTCCGTTGCGGCAGCACTGTTTGAACTGGTCTCATGGTGGGTCCCGTTAGTCGCCACTGGTATTGCATTTATCTCTAATCGAAGGCTGTTCGCCTTATTCAATCGACGAAACGGCATCCTGTTCGGGATAGGAGGCCTACTTTTTCACCAGGTTTATTATCTCTACAGCGGTGTAGCGTTTGGAATGTGCTGGTTGGAAAGTGTCTTTCCAGTAAAGTTTTTTCAAACTCAAGCGAAACCCGGTGTCACAATAATTGAAAAGAAAGTATGACATCTCATCCTGTCGAATCACGAATTTCCGCCCTGGGAGTAGTGCGTGCAATAGGATAAGTGTGCCGAAAACCTGCCAGCTGCATTTTCCGGAATCGATGACCAGGATAGGCCAGAACATGTCAGGCATCTGTAGTCTGTGATTCTTATTTTGCTATCTTCGGTGTAAAAGAAAAATACTGATATGCTTCTTCATGAATACTAATTCATCGCGGCTTAACACTTTAAACAGTAAGACGGCAATTCCATAGCTTCCCCCTGCGAGAATATATTGCATAACAGGTGTCCATGTATCGGTCAACCAAAGTACCCCTGCCATTAATACCGCCGCCAGTGCAATACTCACCACCCACAACAGGGATACATCCGTCCCAAATAGCTGCCGAACGAAAACAAGTAAGATTACTACACCGACAGTTTCACCCACCAAACTGGCCAGAGCGGCCCCTACCCCAGAATAAAGAGGAATCCACCAAATCGCCAAACCCACAACAAATATGGCCCCGATAGCGTTACCGATCAAAAAGTAGCGTGATGCTCTCCGGGCGATTAATAGATCCTGTAGGCCACGATTAAATATTACCGCTGGAAGGGTAAACAGCATGAAGAAAAAAACAGGTGCGGATGCTGAATATTCCGAACCGAAAATAAGCTGAATAAGGGGGTCTGCGTACCATGCACACAGCACCAAAATCGGGGTAAGAACAAGCAGCAAATAGCGAAGCAGGTTTATCTCGATTAATACGGCATTTTCCGGCTGAGTAGGAACCAACTTGCTGATCAGAGGGAATGCGACTTGCTGGAGAATTACCCCAATCACAAATAAAGAAAGGATGATTTTCTGGCTAGCAAGAAAGTAGCCTGTGGCTGCCGCAGTGCCCAACCAGCCCATCAACAATATGTTACCTTCGCTATAGATCTTCCTCATGAATCGGCCCAGAGCGATCGGAAGCGATTCCCTAAAAACAGGCAAAAGTACATCCTTGCTAAAAATAAGCGTCAATGCACCAAATCGCTGTCTTAAGGCCGCATAATACCAAACAGCTGTAACACTGACAGAAACCAAATAAACGACAGGAACAAGCCGTAAATCCGGGAAGTCACCCCGAACAAATAGAACAATACCAACGCCCATCACTATGCTCTGGCAGGTTTGGACGGTGGCAATTATTTTGAATTTTTCTAAACCACGAAATGCCCAGGAAGCTGTTGCCGCCGTCACAAATATACTTAAACTGTATATCAATATCAGTTCATTATTCGTCGCCAACGATAAGGGTAATAACTGTAATGACAGGGCCAGCGCAAGCCATGTTACAACTGAGAATATCAACCGAATGCCGATAATACGAGCAAAAACCTCTGGGAGCTTATCTGGATTTTGAGCCACATCGCGCACCCCTTGCGGCTCTATACCTGACTCCACCAGAATAGCAAAATAACTCACATAGGCCAGTGCAACCCCGATAGCGCCATAGCCTTCAGAGCCTAATACCCGTGCCAGATATATCGCTATACCCAAACCAATCAAGCGATCGAGGAAATTACCACCACTGTGCCAGGCGATATTCCTGACGAACTTTTTCTTGATAAAGTGATCATTGAGAACTGGTTTCTTATCGGATCGACGCATTGGTATTTTAATCTCTGCAGCACCTGGAATGGGTATTTTTACCTAAACAAAATTACACCCTGCAAGCGTGCAGAATAAGATACCTCTCTGATAAATAATGCGTACCTGCATGCTACAAAAAGATCACATCCAGCCAACGTACTGGTTACCGTGACCAAGGGTTTGTCAAACCTGGTACAAGGGGTTTACGGGCCAGATTTGTGAAACAGGTCTCGAACAATTGCACAAATTTGGGTGCATAGCAATGCCACTGCTCCATGTGATAGTGAAATTAATTTGTACAGTGCCAGACATCACGCTCTTCACGAATTAAGAAATCGAGACAGCATCTCAGAATTCGCAATAGACGTGACATTATTAATAGATTCCAGCTCGGTGGAACAGCTTCGTGATACAATAAAATGCTCAATAGTTAATTACTCACAGAAGGACGCACTAGCGAAAAGAGGCCTGGCACTAACGCGGGGATTCACGTGGGAGAAAACCGCAAACCAAACTATAAATATTCTCAATAACGTTGCGCTAGCATGATACAAATCCTATTCACCCGCACTTTGTTTAATTGCTGCTGACAGTATAATTGCCTCAATATGAGTCCATCGAAGCCAATGAACATGCTGACACGAATTACACGCCACGCCAGGCTTTCCCGTAGAGCCATTAGTCATAAACGACATTCTACCCCTCCATTTATGATTATTTTTATTAATTCTATCTGCAACCTGCACTGCGAACACTGTTTTTATTGGCGCAATTTAAACAATACTGATGATCTGAGTTACGATGAGTTCAAGAATCTGTCGGAAGAATTGGGTGATTTTGAAAACCTGAATTTGTCTGGCGGGGAACCATTTATTCATAAACAGTTTGCCGATATCTGCTCTCTGTTTATCAGGAACAATGGGGTAAAACAGATTTATGTCCCAACAAATGGATATTTTACGGAGCGCACGAAACAGCAGCTTGATGTGTTGCTAAAAACAGATACATTACAATTACTAGTCTGTGAATTATCGCTTGACGGCATGCCTGAATACCATAATAAATTTCGGGGCAACAAGCGATCATTTGAAAAAGCAATGCAGACCTATGACATGCTAGTGGATTTACAGAAAAAATATCCAAATTTAAAGATTCATGCCATATCAACGGCCACACATGAAAACATGGATGAGATCCGCCAATTAAGTAATTACCTCCGTGATAGATGCCCAATGATAGAACATCATAATCTCGCTATTATCAGGGGCGATCGAAAGAATACATCCTTAAAGGGTCCGGTACTGGACGAATACTTTCGGCTCTACCACCATATCATGCAGCTTTGGCGTGACCAGGAAAAAGATCGCGATGGATCGATAGTTGAACCCATGCTTCAGTGGGCAAAAAAAGAGACGGTCACGACAGCGTCTCAATATGTGCCCTGTACCGCAGGCAATATGACCGGGGTTATCTATGCAAATGGCGATGTCGGTATTTGTGAAAGCCACTCTCCAATAGGTAACCTAAGGCTAAATTCCTTTTTCGATATCTGGGATTCACTCAGGGCCGATGAGCTACGGTCCAGGGTGGCAGCAAAAGAATGTTTTTGTACAAATGAAGTTTTTATGTGGCCAGGTATTGTGTACCAACCCCTACAACTTTTTAAGGCGATGCTGGGTATCTACATCAATAGAAAGCGATGGGCCAAAAATAGATTCAGAAAACTTAATAAACCCACAGTGGAATAGTCTGTACTCACCCACCATGAACACCCAAAGGTATAAATACCCAGAGGAGATATTGCCGTCACTGCGTGACGTTTCCTTCGTCTGCCCGCTATGCCATGGTGAGCTGGTGAGCCTGAAAAATGGCTTTTACTGTAAACCTTGTGCAAAAAAATACCGCCTCCATGGTGGAATACCTGATTTTAGGGTATTTCCAGACCCCTACCTGGACTATGAGCAAGACAGGGTGCGTACGAATATTATTCTGGACAAGCTTGAAAAAATGGCGCTCCCCGATCTTCTTGAATTTTATTGGAGTTTGAGCGACGTGACCCCAAAAAGTTTGCGATCAAAATTTATTCGCAGTGTAATGTTGGGTGAGTATCGAGCACAAAATATCCTTGAGACAATTGGGTGCCCGTCTGACGATACCGGGGGAGATACTCTCATTGAAATCGGCTCTGGAACCGGAAACTTTCTCGCCGTCGCTGTTTCTCGTTATCGACAAGTTATCGGTGTTGACATCGCGATGCGATGGCTTCATCTCAGTAGAAGACGATTTATGGATCTTGGGATAGATGAACCTCCTCTGGTGTGCTGCTGTGCAGAATATTTACCTTTCCCAAAAAATTCTTTTAACACAACCGTGTCCTCCTCAACACTGGAGTTTGTGCGGGACCCGACAAAAACATTATCGGAATGCGCAAGAACATTAAAGAAGGACGGGTTATTATATATCAATACGGTAAATCGCTATTCTATAGCCAGGGATCCTTACGTCAACCTATGGGGAGTAGGCTATCTTCCACGCTCCTGGCAAAACAATTATGTCCGGTGGCGTCGGCAAGCTGATTACAAATGCGTCAATCTCCTGTCGCTCAACCAGATCCGATCAGCTGCCGCCAAATCCTTTTCTATCGTTTCAGTTGGGCTACCGAATCTACACAATAGTATCTTAAGCAGACTCTCCACCTTTGAAAGACTTCAGGCTAAGGCCTATTTAACACTGAAAAAATTGACTTTTCTACACGGTATATTGATATGGATTACACCCCATTGGGATATAACATTACGTAAGTAGGATACGTGAGCGAATATTTAATGACACACAATCAATTACGAGTTGGAATTCTCGGCCTCGGTGCAGCCGCTAATCATCTGCATCTTCCTGCCTGTGCCGCCGCTTCAGAAAAAATTAAACTGGTCGGAGGCTGCGATATTTCACCTGAGGGCAGACAGAAATTTAAACAGGCCGAGGTGTTTTCAAGTTTAGATGTCATGTTGGAGAGAACCACCCCGGACCTACTTATCATCGCCACGCCACCGTCAGATCATCTGGCTTCATGCCTGCTGGCTATCGAAGCCAAATGTCACATCTTCTGTGAAAAACCTTTTGTTCCTTCTCTTGCCGATGCGGACAAAATTATTTCAGCCGCCCATACGAATGGTGTCCACGTAAGCGTCAACAATCAATTCAGATACATGGACACTCACCGAGCTGCCTTTCAGGCCATCGACAATCCAGGCTTTGGAGAACTCAGGTATGTACTTGCCACGCAAACATTCAGACCCAGTGCGCAGACGGAGAAAGGATGGCGTGGCGATCTAACTCAAAGAACCTGCTTTGAATTTGGAATACATGTATTCGATCTTTTGCGGTATTTTTTTAAGGAAGAGCCTATCTCGATCTTTGCCTCAATGCCTAAAAAACACCCGGGTGAACCGGATTTACTTAATACAATCCATGTCGAATTTTCTGGTGGTAAAACCGCAACAATTATTTTAGATCGTCTAAGTCGTGGCCCAGAACATTATCTTGATGTCCGTCTGGACGGTGAATACGCTGATATCACCACAAGCATTGGAGGCAGGGCCTGTTTTGAGATTGGCATGCACACGGCAGAACGTCGTCCCTATGCTCGATTTAGGTTCGCCTTCGGGGGTGTAGCAACGCTAAAAAATGGGCGTACAGAACGAATTCTCGCCAAAAACCCTTTGGATCCAATACGCGAAGCTACGAAATACCTTTTTTCAGAAATTGTAAATGCTTTAATTAATGGAGAGAAACCACCCAGTTCTGCAGAGGATAACCGCCACACCTTGTCACTCGTTATAGCATCCTACGATTCCGCGAAAAAGAACCGGCCAGTATTATTGTCCTCATACACAAGGCAAACGGGATAAGAGGAAATATTTTTATTCAATCCTTAGTAAGGAATCTTTGTCGCCTAGCATAAGTCCGATCGCCTCTCCTCCCGCCGCAATAACAAAAAATATCAGAAGGATTGGAGACGCCAACAGAAATTCCCTGATGAAGTTTCGTTTTACAAACATGTGCCTCGACAATCTATACATGAATAATACCGGCAGATACACGGTTATAATCAGATAAAACAGCCTGTACACATAATTAAGCTTTTTTGCACGCATCGCGCCAAAATAACGTGAATACAGATAACGTTGTTTAGCGAAAAACAGGAAAGAGAATGTCTTACAGTGCGATACCTTTACCGCATTGCTAGAAACAAAGCATAGCCCCATGTCCAGCAACCTGGGATGCAAGGTCTGCTCCCAAAAACCTGAGCGTAAACTTGTTTTATCTATCTCTGCAATAACATTGCGTTTGTACGCTATATTCATACCGGGCAATGTTGTGGTTAATCCCTCCGTAACAGGCTGCATGAAAGCACCATACTCACAAAGAAATGTTGCCCAGTCCAGGGGGCGTTCTACGACACCATTCTCTACGCAGCCTCCGATCGCGACAGTATTGGCCGGTGCCTCCAGAAAGGCACGCTGAATATTCAGTAGCCAGTCCTTCGTGGGGACACAGTGGTCTTCGGTTACAACAACATATTCCCCCAGGGCATGATTTAAGGCCGTCGTATGCATTGCTGGAAGAGGTGAACCTTCATCACAGAGTGCTATTTTTATGCCAGGATAGCTAAGGCATAATTTTCTGCATATGGCGTCGATTTTTCGGGTGGCAATAATTACCTCGTAGCCAAGTTGGCCGTCTTGCTGGAATAACGCATTAATTGTGTTTATAATTTGTTCCCGATCAGTCGTGCTCACATACCCAACAATAATTGAGAAGACACACGTCTGTTCACTGTTGGCAGTATTCATATAACTGTTTTTCGATCTCTTAAAAGCAACGTGTGATTAATCTCCCGCAATTCATGGTTATTTTCAAGAAAAAACACATGACAAATCGCGCTAAATGAACAGAATAATTTCCACATGGAACATAAATGGCCATGCATGGGTTTTCATCGCTATATTTTCGATATTTATTGCCAATAATATCTGGGTGCTGCAAAACGGCATTGGGATCTCCAATGACACAATACGTTATACTTCTTCTGCGCAAAAGCTCATAGACGGGGAGAGTATAACCGGCAAGCCAAAGAGCTATGTTGGCTATTCTGCTTTTTTGGCCCTCGTAAAATTGGCAACCCCAAATAAATACGATTACCTGAAAGTTGTTATAGTCCTGCAGATAATATTCGCTACAGTAGCTTTAATCTGCTTATACAAAATAGGACAGATTCTATATTCAAATGCAGCGGCCCTGCTTGCCTTAGCCATATCCTCGATAAATTACATTGTAATTCAGTGGAACCACTACATCCTTACAGAATCGCTGTTTACTTCTATGGTGGTAATTTCCGTATTTTTATGTATCAGGACGGCGCAGAAGCCACTGTATGCAACGATCGCTCTACCCGCTGTAATATTTACTACACTCATACGGCCCAACGGTATGATATTGGTGCTGGTTTTCCTGATCTATTTATTTTCAATACTGAAAGGAAATATTAAAGGGTTTGCCGTTATTGTTGCAACGATTATTGTGGCCATATCCTTTCTGTTTATTATCGAGGAGACCCAAGATTTTACCCAAAAAGAAGCGGGCGTAGGCCTGCTCGAGTCTGGAATAATCGTTAAGAGCAACGATGTCTACTATAAAAAATTAAAAATGCCTATTTTGGGGAAAACAGACGCCGGTGTGCTCGAATATAATCTACTCTACATAGTCAATTATCCCCTGGATACCGTGAAACTCATAGCAGAACGGCTCTATGCCTTTTACTTCCTCATACGGGAAGACTATTCAAACCGCCATAATATTTTTCTCTACATCATCATGCCCATCTATTACCTCTTTACGCTCATCGGTATTATTTACGCTTTAAAGAAAAATAAACGCAAAGAGAATCTACTCATATTGGGACTTATTATGGGTCAGACCGCTATTGTCGCTTCTACGTTGGCCGACCATGATCACAGATATTTTACCTACATCGTCAATCTTATTACTTTATTCTTCAGTCATGGGGCCATTTCTATTTTAAATAGATTGACTATACGTAAATCACCTGGATGATGTTTTATGACCTTCCTCATGGTATTCCTGCCCAACATTAACATCCCAGAGATCATGTTCCGCTCCAAAAATATTCTCGACAGCTAACATGGAGGTCAGCATAGAATGATCCTGATTATTATATCTGTGCATACCGTTTCGGCCGACTACCTGGAAATTAGAAAGCTTCTCAAAGAAACGACGTAAAATCAGTAGGGATTCCCTGTAATTGCCCTGGTACATAGGATAGCTTTTCGGCATCCGTACAACAAAACCATCTTCAACATCGCATTCCTGAAGCAGTTCAAGGCGCTCAAGCTCCCTCTTTCCCAGATCAATCAACTCCTTATCAGACATTGACCACAATTCATCTCCTTCGAAACAAAAATACTCAAGCCCAAGACAGGTCTTGTTTTGATCAGGCACCATATGCGGACTCCAATTTTTGAAGTTTTGAATCCTCCCAAGGCGAACAGTTGGATCATGAACATAAATCCAGTTATCAGGAAATATATCAGCTTTATCGACGATGATCGCCACGGTAAGGAAGTCTCTGTAACGAAGGGACTGCGCCGCTTTTTGTACTTCCTCAGGGGGTGCCGGTTGTAGCATACGTATAAGTTGTTGAATGGGCATACTGCTTATGAAATGGGTTCCTCGAATTATTTTTTTTCTTCCGTTATGCTCGGCTTCGATCGCCTCTACTTTGTCTTTATCCCACAGGATCTTTTTTACCGCAGTTCCCAGGCATACCTCAGAACCCTCTTTATGTATTATCTCCTCCACCGCCTGCCACATCATTCCTGGACCCAGTTTTGGATAATCAAAATGGCCAATCAGAGTGGTAACTTTTGACCCATACTTATTGCCTGGCCACAATCGAAACAGGGCATTCCTGGCCGCGACTAAAAGAGAAAGTCCCTGAATCCTCTGAGCTGCCCACTCAGCTTTGATCTCATCACACGGGATTCCCCACACTTTTTCCGTATACGTCTTAAAAAAGGTATTGAACAAGCGCTTGCCAAAACGATTGGTGATCCATTGCTCGAACGTGTCTTCCTCTTTTATGGGAAAGATCTGTGCATGAAAATAACTTCCAAGAATCCAAACGCTCTCAATAAGCCCCAATTTCATCAGCGTATCAAACGGTCGTAACGGATAATAGAAGAATTTTTTTCGATAATAAATACGGGAAAGTCGGCGTCGATGAAGGAATTCATCTCCAAGTACCTCAGACCACATTTCCTGGACTCTCTTTACTTTTGTGAAAAAGCGGTGTCCCCCAATATCAAAGAAGTAACCCTTGTAGCTAACCGTCCTCGAGATCCCACCTACAACCTGGTCCTTTTCTAATACAACCGTCGGCACACCCGCCTTGACAAGCTCATAAGCCGCCGTCAAACCTGCCGGCCCTGCACCAATAATTACAATCTTAGGATCTTCAGACACCCGGATAAGTCTCCCTCATGCACAATTTTCGACTAAATATACAGCCGCAACGACCTAAGGGAACATCTTATTTGTACCCTTTTTTTATTTTCCCGTGAATCTTTTCACCCCGCGTTTGAAATCAGAAATAAGGCTTATATGATTACCCGAATCGGACAGGCGTATGTCTTATAAGTCAAATAAAGGATCAAATATATCCCGGGTCATTGAATATCTGTTTTTATGTTTTCGGTGTCGTTGCTCAGCATTTTCTATGCCATTCCGAATGACCATTAAAAGACACCTAATTAGCCCTTCGATAACACCTTTTACAAACAAGATACAGTGAACCAAAAGTTGATACCAGCCGCCAATTATAATTATGTAATACAGTTATATCGACTGGCAGTATAACCAAAATATCTGTGACCGTAAATTAAGAATGTACAAGCGAATAGTGTACTTTTTTCCAAAAACCAATCCTCGCAAAAAGCAACACACCCCATCGTTCGATACAAAAGATTGTTGTCGTATTTTTTATTCCGTTAATCGTTGGAAAGGCGTATTATCGCAGATTATTAGAATCAATCAGAGCTTCCTTAGTATTTTCTCAGATGGATAAACTCCGCGTTTCTATCGTCGGCGCAGGCCTGATGGGTTATTGGCATGCCCACACAGCACACTGCCTGGGCGCTCGTTTAGTAGGCACCGCAGATATCGATCCTCAATTGGCAACCAGGCTTGCTCGTCGGTACCCGGGTGCCCAGGCCTTCACGGACATGGAGTCAATGCTTTCAGCAACCTCACCGGATCTGGTTCATATCTGTACCGCTCCAGAAAGTCACGGTATTCTGGCAAGCCAGGCCATCCGAAATGGAGCGCATGTCCTTGTAGAGAAACCGCTCGCCCTATCGCTGGATAAAACACGTTCCTTACTCGACGAGGCTGTGGTGGCGAAGGTCTCTGTATGCCCCGTACATCAATTTGTCTTTCAACATGGCGTAGAAAAGGCGCACAGCCTACTGCCTTCACTGGGTAAAATTATGTCCATACGTAGCACAATTTTTTCGGCGGGTGCTACAGACAAGACCAATGATGGTTTGAAAAGGGTCGTCGCGGATATATTGCCCCACCCTTTGTCCCTGCTGCACTGTTTTGTCCCCAAGGCCAGGCCGGAAACATTTAACTGGCAAACCGTAACGACTCAACCGGGTGAGCTATCTGTTACGACTGCTGTGGATGACATTGTATTCTCCATATTGATAAGCATGCAGTCGCGACCTACTCGTTGTGAATTTGATATTTACTGTAGTGGGGGGTCTTTACATTTAAACCTCTTTCAAGGATATGTCGTCGTGCAAAAGGGGGCTAGTTCACGTCGGCACAAAATCACTCATCCCTTTAGTTCGGCCATAAATACCTCGTTAGCCGCAACCGTGAACCTGATGCGCCGTAGCCTGCAGCGCGAGTGGGCATACCCCGGTCTAAAAGAGTTGATCAATCGTTTTTACAGGGCGACAAACAAGGAAAATGGGATGCCGATAACCGCAAACCAAATACTTTTTGTCGCCGCGGCACAGGATGAGCTTATCAAGATAGCCATCCCCTCTTTGTACTCGTGAAGGAGCAGGGTGAAAAAGATGAGTAACAAGAGCCAGCGCTTATCCGTGGTTATCATCAATCTTGCCGACACACAGGCCCTTGCGAGATGTCTCCAAAACTTAGATCCCATTCAAGCCGAATGCATAGTCGTCCTGGGGTGGGACAAGGATAAAATCGACACCTTTGCATCGAACTTCCCGAAGGTACGATTTCTTGATGCAGGCCAGAAGCCTGTCCCTCAGCAGCGCCTGCTTGGGGCCAATTCAGCCCAGGGCCAATTCGTGGCCTTTCTCGAAGACACCTCTTTACCCGCAACCGGTTGGTTAGAGGCCATCAAAAGGACATTTGCAGACCCCAACGTCATGGTCGCGGGTGGGCCCGTTGCTATTTCAACTGACCTACCGCCACGTTATCGGGCGCTGGCCTGTGTGGAATATGGCTACTTTCATCCCTCCCAAAATCGAGCATGGCCAGTATCCAGCCCGCCCGGTAATAATTTCGTTTGCCGGCGCAAATTCCTGCTCAAACATTTAGCGACCCATCCTGACGGGCTAATAGAAACCGAAATACAACAGTCACTGAATGAGAGCGGGATGAAGTGGGTCTTTAACCCGAGGCTCAAGGTTAACTATATAGCACCCCACAGCAGGGGGGCAAAATTGAAGTCGAGGGTACAACACGGCAGGCTATTCGGCGCCCGGCGTATTCGAGGAGAGAAAACTGTGGTGCGCATAAAATGGGTAATTAAATCCCTGGCCTTGCCCGTTATTTTACCCTGGCGGCGACTGCGCATTTTGCCAGGCATCGTAGAGCCATCCTCCTGGTTACAGGTCGCGACATGGATATGTCTTTTGGAATGGGCATGGGCAGCCGGTGAAAGCTTTGGCTACCTGGCCGGTGAAGGTCGGAGCCTGTACGCGTGGCGGTAACACGAATTGGTATCGACGCGACCTGCTGGTGGAACCGGCGGGGCTTTGGCCGGTTTACACGGGGACTGCTCCAGGCACTGTTTCAGCTCCCTGGAGAACAGCAGTTTGTTCTCTTCATTGATCACCCGCCTCCTCCCGAAATGCAACGGGACAACATCCGTATTGTACAGCTCATGCAACGTCAACCGGTTACCCAGGCCGCCGTGGCCTCCGGCAATCGATCCCCTCTAGACCTTTGGCAATGTACTCGCCGGGTGGCAGCGGAATCACTCGACGTGATGTTTTTTCCGGCGGTATATTCCTGGTTTCCGGTTAGCCTCACGTTGCCGACCGTGGTAACCCTCCATGATGCCATTGCGGAACGCTTTCCCAAACTGATATTTCCAGGCCTCCGTGCGCGCCTATTGTGGACGCTAAAGGTAAAACTCGCACTGTGGCAGGCGAAACGGGTCATGACGGTCTCCCTGGCGGCGAAGTCTGATATTATTACCGTGCTCGGCGTCGCACCAAACCGCATAGATGTAATAAGTGAAGCGGCCTCAACACATTTTCGACCAATCGAAGAGGCCCATCTAAGGGCACATGCCAGGACTCACTGCGGCCTGCCCGAGGACGGGCGTTACCTTATATATGTAGGGGGACTGGCTCCGCACAAGAATTTATCGGGACTGCTCCGTGGTTTTTCTTTGGTGCTCGAAACGGGTAAATACAGCGACATCTTCCTTATTTTGGTCGGAGATCCCAAGGGCGACGGTTTTCATACAAACCATTCCGAACTCGAAAATACAGTGCGTGCGGACCCGCGTTTACGCAGGCAAGTCTATTTCACTGGTTTTGTGCCCGACGAACAGCTTTCAGCACTTTATTCTGACGGGCTGGCGGCCGTGTTGCCATCGTTTTGTGAGGGGTTCGGTTTGCCCGCTATCGAGGCAATGGCATGTGGCACACCTGTACTGGCCAGCAACACCGGGGCATTACCTGAAGTGATCGGTGATGCCGGCCTGTACTTTGATCCTCACGACCCTGAACAGATCGCCGCCACAATTCGTCGTGTGCTGGATAATCCTGAAACCCTTGAGTTGCTTCGGCAGCGCGCATTGTTACGTGCCCAACAATTTACCTGGGAAAAATCGGCGCAGGCAACCTTGCAATACCTCTTGCAGTGCGCTCGGAACGGTTAATGCGATTTTGTATGGTGACCACTTTTTATCCTCCCTTCCATTTCGGGGGGGATGCCATCTATGTGCGTGCACTTTCACGGGCACTCGTATCGGCCGGTCATGAAGTTGAAGTGATTCACTGTGAAGACGCTTATCGACTTGCAAACAAGTGTGAACCAGAATCGTCAATCAGTACAGACGATGGCATTATTGTTCACCGTCTGCGCAGTCGTTTCGGGCCTCTGTCACCTATACTCACCCAACAAACTGGCCATCCCATTCTCAAAAAAAGGGCTTTAGAAAGTATTCTCAGCCGTGACTTCGATGTGACGAACTTTCACAACATTTCTTTGATAGGCGGACCGGGCGTCCTTAAAATGAGTCTTTCTCCAGTCACTCTGTACACGCTACATGAACATTGGCTGTTATGTCCGACACATGTGTTCTGGAAAAATCGAAGTAAACTCTGCGATAAGTCACAATGTCTACGTTGTTGCCTACGCTCCGGTATTGCCCCCCAATTTTGGCGATATACTGGCCTCCTCCAGCGCGCTTTAAGCCAGGTAGATGCCTTCTTCTCCCCAAGCCCTTACACCGCAAAACGGCATCACGCGATAAACCCTGCGCTTCCAATACATGTATTGCCTCTGTTTACCGATATAGAACCAGGCAAAGACCGGGCGAATCAACGACCGTCCCGGCCCAATTTTTTGTATGTGGGAAGAATCACTGCCTCCAAAGGAATTCTTTCCCTGTTAAAAACCTTTGAAGAGCAACCGGAATACACGATCAAATTGATTGGTGATGGGGAATTACGACAGCCTTTAGAACGACACTATGCAGACAATGCCGCAATTCAGTTTCTCGGCACAGTCTCTCGGGCAGAGTTAGCAAACCACTATCGGGATGCCACAGCTGTAATATTACCATCGATTGCACCCGAGACCTTCGGGCTGATTGTGATTGAGGCCTTTGCTTTCGGCACGCCTGTAATTGCGCGGGATAGCGGAGGTAGCGCCGGGTTAATCAACACCACGGGTGGCGGTACTGTCTACCGGCACGATAAGGAATTAAGCGGTATCTTGCATTCTCTGGTGACAGATCCCCAGCTTCGCGAAATACTGGGAAAGCGGGGGCGCTCAGGCTTTAAAAAATATTTTACAAAAGACCAGCACCTAACAAAATACCTGGGTCATATAGAGAAAATCCAGAAAACCAAGGGTATCGATGCAATCTAATTATGCGCGCCATTATCACGTTTCATACTATCGATAATTCGGGATCGCTATTATCGTTCCCGCCGGATACTTTTTCGAAATTTCTTTCGTCCCTGAAAAAACAGGATCTAGACCTGTGCGATCTCGACACCCTGCTGGATCCGGCAACACGAAACGGAATTTGTATAACCTTCGATGATGGTCTACGCCAGACTTATCGCCAGGCCTTACCGATACTGAGGGACTACGATGTCCCCGCACATGTCTTCCTGAATACCGAAAATGTCGGGGGTATGAATGACTGGCCCTCGCAACCCTCATGCTCACCACGACTAGAGATGCTTAACTGGGGCGAGATAGAGAAATTGTATGCTGCAGGCATATACATCGAATCACACACAAACAATCACCCAGACTTACGCGGCCTGGACGATGCTGAAATAGTACTGGAGTGTGAAACTGCCGACAAAATTATCGAAAATAGATTGGGCAGATACCCACGCTATTTTGCCTATCCCTATGGCTTGAGCAACGAACGCGTTCGCGCCTATACACGCGACCGATATAAGGGCTGCGTCACCACTGAGCTACGCTACCTGCACGAGGAGGAGGACATGGCTACACTGCCGCGGCTGGACAGTTATTATCTTAAACAACCGTGGTTATTCGAGCATCTGGCCTCACCTATACCCAGAACCTATCTTCTTTTAAGGCGTTTATTACGTAATCTCAGGGCAGTCTCTATATGATAGAAACACCCAGGCTCAGTATCGTGCTGGCGGTTCAGTTCGCCCAGGAGAATCTGCCGCTAATTATGCAACGTATGAACCCAGTTGCTCACCCCGATGTGGAATACCTGATCTGTTATACGGATGACGACCCCGATACCCCCACCTTACTGCCCACCACCGACAATACAAAGATATTGAAGTCTGAGCAAAATAGTCTGATTCCTCATCTTTGGCGTGACGGAATTCTAGCGGCTAAAGGGCAAGGCGTAGTAACGACGACAGCACATTGCCTGCCAGATTCGACCTGGGTCGATACTCTCCTCGAGCTAAAACTTGATCACGCCGTCGGCGTGGGTGGCACTATTGATAATTCAGCCGATGCCAGTGCCCGTGATTGGGCGATTTTCTTTCTACGTTATCTCTCCTACGCGCCGCCACAACACCCCCGTGTTGTACCCGAAATTGCCGCTGATAACGCGCTCTATCGGAGAACAGACCTGCTCCGTCACCGACATCTGCTACAAACCGGCTTTTGGGAACCCAGCTTCCACGCCCGGTTTTTGGCCGAGGGCCTGTCCCTGTACATGGAACCGAAACTCCAGGTAACAATGCACAATCGCTACCGGGCTTTTGAGTTCTTCCAACAACGTGTCTGCCATGGCCGTGCGTTCGCGCTGGCGCGCGTCAGTGGTTCGAACGTATTCAAGCGCATCGCGTTTGTAGTTCTCTCACCGTTATTACCGTTTATTTTTTTCTCCAAAATTTTGGGTCGTGTTAGCACTTACCCTACTTACCGACGCCATTTATTACGTGCCGGTCCTTATCTGGTTCTGTTTCTGGCAGGATGGGGCCTCGGCGAGGCACGGGGTTATCTTGCCAGCCTGTGGAAACAAAATGATGAACCCCCTCGAACAGATACATTCTGAGTGGATGAAAAAAAACACCTCACCCCGGGCGACCGTCCACTCTGGCTGAAAAGTAAATCGGCGCCATCCGAAAAACAAAAATAGTAAACGCAAACACCCAGATTAATGCCGAGATCAATACCAGTAAAGGATAACTCTCTATCGGCATCAGCATTGGCAGGAACACCCTGACCAGTACCGCCAGGTTAAGTGCTGCAAAGGCAGCAGGAAGCCAGGCAGGGGCTACCAGCCTTCTTCCGCTGTGTCCCATGGACACCCTGACCATCATACCCATTGTCATCAGACCTATGCCGCCCAAAGTCAGTGCATGCAATGCCAGTGAGATGGAAAATAAGCCGACCATGGCCAGCGCCATCAGGAACAGCCCCACGATAATCCAGCCGTAGGCCAGTACCAGCACCCAAAGCAGTGGCACACGCCAGACGCCTTTTCCATACCAGCCGGACAGGCGTATTAAATGCAGGACGGCCGCCAGCAGCGCAACCGTGGCTGTGGGTATGCCCATGATACCTGCTGTGTGTAATATACCGAGTAAAAGTAGCATTGCGTTCGCGCTAATCTCAATAGCGGGGTAGCTCTTGCGTGTAAAGTCCCCAGCTATGCCACGTTCTATAAAAAATGGGATCACACGACCACCCATGATGCTGATCAAAAACAGTAGGGTGTAAACGGCGGCATAGAGACCATAAGACTGACCCGAGACCAGAATACCGGCTACCCCAAGATGAAAGACAAAATTGGCAGCACTCAGCAATATTAATATACCGAGAAATATAAGATTACGGTAATTCTTTGTTTTCAATAACAGAGGCAACATGACTGCTGCAAGGACAGGGAGAAACAACAGGTCGGTAGCTGCGACCAGCCAGTAAGGAATAGATACCGGGAAAAATGGCAGTAGACGGGCAGCTAACCACAATATGAACAGTAACAGTAATGAAATACCGTTTAATGTCTGCCTGCCGGTCCAGTTTTTTACCGCCGTTAATAAAAACCCGGCCACCACGGCCACAACATATCCAAAAATCATTTCATGTCCATGCCAGTAAACAGTACCGTAGGCCGTGTCGTATACAACATTAGAGCCCCCTGCAGAAAACAACACACCCCAGGCCAGAATCAGCAATACAGCTGAGACCCCTGCAAAAAGGAAAAAGGGGCGAAAGCCAAGCTGTAGTATCGGCATAGAGGGATCGGGCTTCTTACCCGGCTGTTCAAGATTTATCAACATAGAATCCTTCCCTTAATTTCTGTTTCATATTTCGCGTACCAGTATACGCAATACAGTAGAAAACAAATTGATCTGCATCATGCGATAAAAATCCAAATTGTTGTTAGAATCGATTGATTATCGGATGCCTGCATTTAAGTTGTCGTTGCGAGGCACGAAGCAACCTCGTCACAATGAACGAATAAATAGAGTCCCCTAATGATTGACCATACTCACCCTCAAACCTGCCAAAATGAGTAAAACAGCACTGATTACCGGTATTACTGGCCAGGACGGCGCCTACCTTGCTGAGTTCCTGTTAAATAAGGGCTATATTGTTCACGGTATCAAACGCCGTACCTCGTTGTTTAATACTGATCGTATTGATCACCTGTATCAGGACCCGCATGAGGCAGAACAGAAATTTATCCTGCATTATGGTGATATGACGGATTCCAGCAGCCTGGTCAGAATCATCCAGCAGACACAACCTGATGAAGTCTATAACCTGGCGGCACAAAGCCATGTGGCGGTCTCCTTTGAGGAACCGGAATACACGGCCAATTCCGATGCACTGGGGCCATTACGTGTACTGGAGGCCATCCGTCTGCTTGGTCTACAGGAAAGCTGTCGCTTCTACCAGGCCTCAACATCAGAATTGTTTGGAAAAGCGATAGAAATACCACAGAAGGAAACGACGCCCTTCTATCCCCGCTCACCGTATGCGGTCGCCAAACTTTATGCCTACTGGATCACTGTCAATTATCGTGAAGCCTACGGCATGTTTGCCTGTAACGGCATTCTGTTTAATCACGAATCGCCGATACGCGGTGAAACCTTTGTTACCCGCAAGATCACTCGCGCCCTGGCAAGAATCATCCTGGGCATGCAGGACTGCTTATACCTCGGTAACATGGACGCCAAGCGTGACTGGGGCCATGCGAAAGACTATGTCGAGGCCCAATGGCTAATTCTGCAGCAGGACGAGCCCGAAGATTTTGCCATTGCTTCCGGCATACAGCATTCGGTTAGAGAATTTGTTGACCTGTCGGCAAAAGAACTAGGTATCACTCTGCGCTGGCAGGGCGAAGGTATTGAAGAAGTCGGTATTATTGAAGGCCTGGACAATAACAAGGATGAACTCCCCGGAAAATGCCCAGCTATCGGCACCGTCATTGTCCGGGTAGATCCTCGCTACTACCGCCCCTGTGAAGTCGAAACACTCTTAGGCGACGCGACAAAATCACGCGAACAACTCGGCTGGGAACCCCGCATATCCTTCGAGGAAATGGTCACCGAGATGGTTCAGTCAGACCTGGAAGAATCCAGGCGCGATGCACTTTGTCAGTCCAGTGGATTCAGGACATTTGATCGACATGAGTAGAAAGAGTTTTCGGTGTTCAGTAAAATCAAATGCAACAATAATTTCTGAAAACTGAAAACAATCTTTTAGCTATTTTTCAGCTCTGCCACGAGCGCCTCACAAACCTCTTTAGCATCCCCAAACACCATCGAGCAGTTATCCCTGAAATACAGTAGATTCTCGATTCCTGAATAGCCTGGGCGCATGCTGCGCTTGATAACAAAGACATATTTTGCCTTTTCTACGTCGAGGATTGGCATGCCGTAGATTGGGCTGGACTTGTCGGTTTTGGCAGCCGGATTGGTGACGTCATTGGCGCCGACTACCAGCGCCACATCGGTAGTGCTAAATTCAGGATTGATTTCTTCCATCTCTACGACCTGATCATAGGGGATGTCTGACTCTGCGAGCAGGACGTTCATGTGCCCCGGCATACGACCGGCGACAGGATGGATGGCAAATTTTACCTCTATCTCTTTTTCATTGAGGATATCAGTCAATTCCTTCAGGGCATGCTGCGCCTGGGCGACGGCCATGCCGTAGCCCGGCACGATGATTAGCCGATTGGCATTTTCGATCATAAAAGCAAGGTCTTCCACTGCGGCGCTTTTAACACCCTGGTTGGCCGCCTGCATGGCAGTGGTTTCTTCGTCATCCGAACCACCAAAGCCGCCGAGTATGACGCTGATGAAAGAGCGGTTCATCGCACGGCACATAATGAAGGAAAGGATGGCCCCGGAAAAACCCACCAGTGCGCCGGTTACGATCAGGGCATTATTCTGCAACGTGAAACCGGTCGCTGCGGCTGCCCAGCCTGAGTATGAGTTCAGCATCGAAATTACTACCGGCATATCCGCGCCACCAATCGGGATGATCAGCAGAAAACCCAATGCGAGGGCAATTACCGTAATCAATATCAGGGTAGTTAAACCACTGTTCTGTGAAAACTGTATCACCAGTGCCAATGCCACCAGACCCAGCACAAGATTCAGCAGATGCTGGCCTTTGAAGACAACCGGATTACCGCTGAGTATGCCCTGTAACTTACCAAAAGCAATCAATGAACCGGTGAACGTGATCGCACCGATGAACGAGCCGACACCAAGCTCCACCAGCATGATACGGTCAACAAGGCCGCTGGTGGCATGTTCTGTAAACGTACCTATCGCTACCAGCACGGCTGTAAGGCCCACCAGGCTATGGAAGGCGGCTACCAGCTGCGGCATGGCTTTCATGTCGATCTTAAGGGCAACTACGATCCCTATCACGGCACCAATAGCCAGGCCGGTAAAGATCAGAGAATAATTTTGCACCACCGGATTGAACAGGGTAGCCACTATCGCCAGTGCCATACCAAGCATGGCGAGATAGTTACCCCGTCTGGCCGTTGATGGAGAGGTTAAGCCTTTCAGGCCGAGGATAAACAGGGCAGCAGAGATCAGATAGGCGATCGCGAGTGTATTGGCATTCAACATGTTGTTATCTCTTCCTGATCACTTTTCTTTCTTGCGAAACATCGACAGCATGCGCTGGGTTACCGCAAAGCCCCCGAATATATTAATCGATGCCAGCGTTACGGCAACAAAGCCCAGCCCCTGTTCCAGCGACGTTGCACCCTCAGAACCGGTCACCAGTATGGCACCGACTATGATGATGCCGGAGATGGCATTAGTCAGAGAGATCAACGGCGTGTGTAAAGAAGGTGTGACACCCCATATGACGTAATAGCCGATAAAACAGGCCAGCACGAAAATGAATAGCGCGACTATCGCGGGTGACATGCCGCTAGCTGTAATAGTTTCTGTCATGTTTTTACTCCAAAAGCATTAACCACAGAGGACACAGAGAGCACAGAGGTTTTTAATGCGGCACTGCGTCCTCGTCTTCGAATAGTAGAGGTCAGGAACAGGTTCATAATGAATAGTTATTTATCATTCGGAAAAAGAATTCATTTTCTGCCTAAAAACGTACTTCGCCCTGATAAACGACCAGTGCTGCTTTGGTTACTTCGTCTTCCATGTAGTCAGGGCGCACCAGCTTTTCGTCTTCTTTTGTCACCAGTAATTCCATCAGATTAACCAGATTGCGTGCAAAAAAACTGCTGGCATCTGCTGAGACCATGGCAGGGTAGTTGGTGTGACCCACAATAGTGACACCGTATTTGACGACAACCGAACCGGCCTCGGTTAGTTCACAGTTGCCACCGGTGGCCGCTGCCATATCAATAATTACTGAGCCTTCTCGCATGCCTTTTACTGTTTCTTCAAGTATCAAACGTGGGGCAGGACGACAGGGGATGGCTGCAGTAGATATCAGTATATCGGCTTTCTGCAGTTCCTCAGAGAGCATCTGCTGCTGTTTCTTTTTGGCTTCATCCGATAACTCTCTGGCATAGCCTCCTTCACCTGACCCTTCTTCTCCGAGGTCAAGCTCGATAAATTTTGCGCCCAGCGATTCTACCTGTTCGCTGGTTTCCGGGCGCACATCATAGGCCCAGACCTGCGCACCCAGTCTACGTGCGGTCGCAATAGCCTGTAAACCCGCTACACCTACACCGAGGATGACGACGCGTGCAGGTTTTACCGAACCGGCTGACGTCATCATCAAGGGGAAGAAACGTTTATACTGCACGGTCGCTTCGAGTACGGCTCGATAACCGCCGATATTCGCCTGTGATGACAACACATCCATTGACTGTGCGCGGGATATTCGGGGGATGCGCTCAAGCGCCAGAACATCGACATTTTTTTTTGCCAGTGACTTAAGCGTACCGTCATCCTCACAGAGCCCTGGTAGAGTCACCAGCATAGAACCTGACTTTATCGATCTCAGTACTGCTGCAGAG
>JAADJE010000067.1 GCA_013150915.1 Gammaproteobacteria bacterium | reverse complement strand
GGGCTGTACTGGCTATCAAGGCAGGTGTTTTTTTAAGTTTTCACACCGTCTGGATCCATAGCCGTTATTGATGAGAATCAGACAGAACCGTGGTCTGTCCCCGATCGCGCTGAATTTATTTTCAAATTTCCCTTGACCTGGAGTCAGCTCCAGGCTGTAGGCTTCTCACTACTGGAATATTTCTTCTTAAAATATTTCAAATTTATCGGGAACCTGGACCCGAGTCCAGGTTGTCACAGTACATAGAAATTAACCAAGAGAGATAAAAATGAAGGGATATATGTTAAAAGGCTTTGCTGCTATTGTGCTCAGCGGTCTGATGAGCAGTACAGCCCTTGCACACGACCCAATCTTCAGTATTGGACCCCATGTATTGTTCAAGAATGGCGTTGAAGTAGCTGCTGAAATGGAGTCAGACAAAGCCGGCAATGAAAAAGAACAGGTTCTTGCGCTAAATTTAAAATATGGGATAACAGGCGACTGGGCTGTCGGTGTCGATTTACCCTATGTTTTTAAAGACAAAGGCTACGAAAGTAGCAATGGCAATGGCGATTTCGCCATTTTTACCAAATACCGCTTCTGGCGTAAAGATTCGTTGGGCCTGCAGGAGTCTGCAGCCGTTTTACTAAAAGTACTCACCGACACCGCAAGTGGTAATAAAACGCCCTCGTTAGATAAAGGTACAACGGATACCATTCTGGGACTCACCTACGGCTATGAAGGTCGAAAATGGTATCGCTGGGCAAGTGCCCGGTATCGCTTTAATGGTACCAATGATCTTGGCATAGACCGTGGCGACAAACTTTTGCTCGACCTGGTCGGGGGCATACGCCCTAACCCAACAGGCTATCTGGAGCCAGACACTGTCTGGTTGCTGGAACTCAATACTGAGTTTGGTCAACGTGCTGAACTAGGCGGGAACGACTTATCTAACACAGGCGGTACGGAGGTATTCGTTTCACCGGGTATCTTCTGGACCAAGCGTTTTTTTGCTATCAAGGCCGGGGTACAAATCCCTGTTTACCATGACCTGAATGGAACACAGAATAAATCTGACTACCGTGCCAGACTTACATTTGAGTGGCATTTGTAAGTCACCACTCATAGTTATGGATTCACATTTATTACAGTTTTTAAATACAGGAAAAATACAGATGAAAAAGAAAATCATAGCAGGACTCTTTGGTTTGCTGCTTATGCAAGCAGCCTTTGCCGCAGGCACCCATTACGAGATGCGGGTAGATGGACTGGCCTGTCCTTTCTGCGCCTATGGCATTGAGAAAAAACTGAAGGCCGTCGATGGTGTTAGTGACATCAAAGTGGATCTCAACAAAGGTCTGGTCAGTGTAAATATGGCTGAAGGCAAAGAGCTGTCCGAAGAACAAATGAAAAAACTGTTTAAGGACGCCGGTTTCACCTATCGCAGCATGAAAAAGTCCCCTCTTTAAATCTTGTAGGGAAATCATAATGGATACTGAAACTATGGTGAAAAAGCCTGGTATGAATAAAAAAGGCATCACCATTTTTACCCTGTTCACCACAACGGGGACATTGATTTGTTGTGCACTGCCAATCGTCTTTGTCACGCTTGGCATGGGCGCTGCGGTGGCAGCGATGACCAGCACATTTCCATTCTTGATCACACTTAGCCAGTACAAAATATGGGTCTTCCTGTTTTCCGGTTTAATGTTACTGGTTTCAGGCTGGCTGATGTTTCGACCCGGACGGGCCTGTCCAATAGAACCTGAACTAGCCCAGGCATGTGGTACTGCTCATAAGTGGAACAAGCGAATTTATTTGAGTTCACTCACCCTATGGGGTATCGGCTTTGCAGCGGCCTATTTGCTACTGCCTTTGCGTATCTGGCTTGATGTTTAAGGAGTCTCCGATCATTTACGAGAAAATAAATGAATTACGTAAATAAAATTAATGGCATTGCAGACAAAAACTCCAATGGCTCGCGCTTATTCCTGAGCCCGGGTCTTCAGTACGTTACCCAACGCTGGAGAATGATTATATTGGCCGTCTCAGTGTCCGTGTGAATTTCTAGAAAACACAATCAAGAAAAAAATCAACTAGGATAAACGCTATGTTAAAACTCCTTAAAAAAATAATCATCGGGCTGGTCGCCTTTGTCATTGGTCTGGTGTTTATTGTTTGGTTGGTGTGGATCCCGAGCGCCACGGGACCGGGTTACAGCTATGTCCTGTCGTGGGGCAGCAAGGGTAGCGCCGCAGGTCAGTTTAATGACCCCATCGGCATAGCCACAACGGCTACCGAGGTGTTTGTTAGCGATGCCCGCAATGCGCGCATTCAGGTATTTGATTACGACGGCAGGTTTATTCGCCAGTTTGGCAAGAAGGGTGATGGCCCGGGTGAGCTCGGACGGCCCATGAATCTGACCATGGCGAAGAATGAACTCTATGTTGCCGACTATTTTAATGACCGGATTCAGGTTTTTAGTCTCGATGGCACGCCGCTACGCAGTATTGGTAAGCATGGCAGTGGTCCCGGAGAATTCAATGCACCGGGTGGCGTCGCTGTCGGTGTAAATGGCGACCTGTATGTGGCCGATTTTTATGGACAGCGTGTCGAGCAACTTTCGAGTGACGGTCAATTCATCAGGCAGTGGGGCAATACCGGCAAGGTTGGCATCTGGGCAGGTGAATTTAACTATCCGACCGATGTTGCCGTAGCCGATGATGGCACCGTGTATGTTGCCGATGGCTACAATGATCGAGTTCAGGTGTTCGATGCGCAAGGACAGTTTGTCCGTAAATGGGGCGGGCCGTTCGGCATGGATATCTTTGGCCCATTTAATGGCTGGTTCGCGACAGTGACCAGCATCACGCTGGACAAACAGGGCAACATACTGGTGGCCGATTTTTATAATAACCGGGTGCAGAAATTCACCCCGCAGGGAAAGTTTTTAAGCAGCTTTGGCGAGAAGGGCACGGGCGATGGACAGTTTCAAAAGGCCATCGCTGTCGCTGAAGGTGCCGACGGGTCAGTATTCGTTGCTGATTTCCTGAATAACCGTATCCAGAAATGGAAACCAATACCTTAAAATTAAATATTACTAATTAGGAGTTACGCATGAAACGCATTTTAATCCTGTTACTGCCACTAATGATCTGGAGCACGTCCGCCTGGAGCAAGGAATACCAGTATGAGGCCGATGTCAAAGGCATGGTCTGTGCCTTTTGCGCCTATAGTGTGAGTAAAAATATCAACAAGCTGCCGGGTATTGTAAAAGACTCGGTCGATGTTAGCCTGAAAAAAGGTGAGGTAAGATTTCGCTCCACCAGCCGGGTAACGCAAAAGACGCTCGAGCCACTATTTACCAAATCCGGTTTCACCATCAGCGGCCTGACCGAAACAGAGGTGAAGACAACCAGCAGTATGTCATCGAAAGCCACACCGACGCTAGAACTCAATTTTCCAGGCACTGATACCGATAGGTTCGAGCCCGTGATAAAAGCCATTGGTAATATTGCTGCAACGGGGCCATCGCGTATAGAGATCGAAGCACCAGAGTCACTTGAAATGGAAATACTCAAACCCCTGTTACTGGGTCGCCAGCAGGTCATCAAGGTGGAATTTATACCCGTGAAACAGAAATCAATTCGCTTACGTTTGTTTGATGCAGAAAATGAGTGAATAATCTGGGACAGGAAAGCATGTAACACATTTTGTAAGCCTGTTTTACTCAGGCAGTATCTAACATCTATTCGCTATATTTTTGTGTTTTTCTCTAGAATATGATGCAACCTGTTGATTATCAATCAAATATTTAATATTACTGAGTTTGCATGTATCTGAGGGATAAGGTCGAATCCCCTTGGGGGCGCCATACTTTGCCGACAGGGGCAATCCTATCGTGCCCAAACCTAGCTGGACCAAGGACGGAAGAACAGAGGGATGTGCTCAACCGGGCACGCAGACTCCCTGGCACCGGAACAACGCGAGGTAGAATCGAGAGGTGAGACTCACTATAAGCCGGGAACTGGGGTATGAGAGAGAAGCTGTGGTCAGTGCCTACATAGGGCAGTAATCCAAAATTATCCGCTCAAACGTATATGTTGACATTATACGGCAAAGAGTATATATAGTTAATATACGATAGGCCGTATAAAGAGGATATGTGATGGGTAGGATCATACGCAACAACAATGATCTAGGTGAGGCGATACGCCAGTCACGCAAAAATATGAATTTGCGGCAGGTTGATGTTGCCCAAAAAGCGTCCGTCCGCCAGGCACTGGTCTCTGATCTTGAGAACGGTGCGACCACGGCGAAGCTCGACACTGTGATCAAGGTGCTGGCAGCTCTGGACATGGATCTGTCCATCATCCCGCGCCAGAAAGCCGGGTTCGATCCAACGGAGTATTAAAGGAGCCTGAATTGGTCGTAAACGCCAAAAACGCGTGCTGGATGTTTATGTCGGCTCAAGCAAAGTCGGCAGCTATACCCGTGAGCCAGGCGGTGCAACATCGTTTCGCTATGATCCTGACTGGCTATCGTCTGAAAAAGCATTTCCCATTTCTTTGTCCATGCCGCTGTCTGATCGTGTCTGGTCAGGGGAGGGTGCGAGCAGTTACTTTGATGGGCTTTTGCCTGATGATCGTACCGTAAGAGAAAAAATTGCTGCGCGTGAGCAGGCCGATAGTGCCGGTATCTTTGATCTTCTTGCCGTCATCGGACGGGATTGTGTGGGGGCGCTGCGGTTTGTTCCCGAGGGCCTTGATCCCGGCGATCCGACGAAAATGGAATACAGGTCGGTATCCGATGATGAGATAGCCGCACGGATCGCTTCCCTTGGAACCACGCCCCTCGGCGTCCATGCCGATGATGATGACTTTCGTATCTCCATCGCAGGGGTACAGGAAAAGACCGCCTTTCTCCGGATCGATGACCAATGGCAGCTTCCGCTAGGGCCGACACCAACCTCCCATATCTTCAAGCCTGCCATGAAAGAAGGCCCGGCAGGTGCTGATTTTTC
>JAADJE010000053.1 GCA_013150915.1 Gammaproteobacteria bacterium | reverse complement strand
AGTTAATTATCTTTTGTTGACCGATAAAATTAACCAAAGCCTCCACAGAAAAAGCCAAGGAAATAAGGCAACTAAGACAATCCAACGCAAGTGCATCTTCAATGCCTTCAGATTCCTTATTGTTTATGACTTCTCGTTGGTAATGAGCGAGATTTAGCAAATCATTATGTGGATAAATTCTAATTCGGTGACTCATGCTTGGTCTGCTCTCAATGAAATATAACAGGTATTGGACGGGAAACGACCGCGTTTCACTGCGGCCACTTTCCTTCCATGATATTTTTGTTCAATGTTTTCTTCATAATTTCTTCTTAGCTGTTTAATTAAGACTCTCATAGTTATTAGTCTATTGCTACTTCATCCGTTTTAAATCAGCAATCTCAACTTCTCAAAAATCAATGTGTGAACTATGGTTTTCGTCCTCCTATCCCTAACCGGGAACCTGAGTGCCATTCGGGCCAAGCCTATTTATCAATGTAATAACTATCTAAGTAGATTTTTATTTCTGAATTCTACTTCTACAATTGGCTGAAAGCCGAAATTTTAACAAGCTCCCAGGATGTCTGCTTTGGAGGTGTTTGGGTTGTCGAGCACGGGTGAATGAGAATCGCGCCGAGGCGGCGCTCCTACGATGTTGCCTTTGATGTTGACCTGGACTTTGATCCCGTTCAGGCTTGCCGAGAAGCGCAGATTGAGCCGGAGAATTCGGGATGTGTTGTCTGAGCGTCAGCACATAGACAAAAAAGGAAATCATCTGCCGTGCGCCAGCACAACAAAAAATCAACCATACACATCGGCCAGTATATCCCCCGCACCCTTAGACAGTAACTGCTGAGCCACTGCCTGCCCTAGCTCTTCAGCATTGCTAGCAAGTCCGGCAATATCGGCATGCAATAACAGGCTGCCGTCCGGGGTGCCGACCAGGCCGCGTAGACGCAGGGTGTCTTCATGGATTTCTGAAAAGCCGGCGATGGGCACCTGACAACCGCCTTCCAGTGTGGCATTCATGGCGCGTTCTGCGGTGACTCTGGTGTGCGTAGGTGGGTGATTAAGGTGCATCAATAGAGACAAAGTCTGATGATCATCTTTGCGGCATTCAACACCGACAGCACCTTGCGCGACGGCAGGCAGGCAAATTTCTGGTGCCAGGGTTTCAGTAATGCGATCAGACATTTTCAGACGAATCAGGCCTGCAGCCGCCAGGATAATGGCATCAAATTCACCGGCATCAAGTTTGGCCAGGCGTGTGTTGACGTTGCCGCGCAGGGAAACAATATCCAGATCTGGCCGCGCTGCTTTCAACTGCATCTGTCTGCGCAGGCTGGATGTGCCGAGGCGGGCGCCCTGCGGCAGGTCAAGGAAATGATTGTATTTTTTTGAAACAAAGGCATCCCAGGGTGCTTCACGCTTACAGATAACCGGAATATGCAATGCCTCCGGCAGGTCAATGGTGACATCTTTCATTGAATGTACGGCGATATCTGCCCGTCCATCGATTAGGGCCTGTTCAAGTTCTTTGATGAATAAACCCTTGCCACCGATTTTAGCCAGCGGTGTATCCGGGATTCGGTCACCTTCGGTACTCAGCTCTACGATTTCGTATTTTAGCGATGGGTGACGGGCAAGAAGTTCATCACGGATAAAGTGTGCTTGCCACAGCGCAAGCGGGCTCTTGCGGGTACCTATGCGAATATTCTTCAAAACAGGGCTCCAGTTAATTGTTCGGGTGTTCTGCTATACTTGTGCCGAGCAAAGCATAATAATTGAGAGAGGGGCTTTCCCGCAATGTCATTCATGAATACTTCACTATTTTCTTTACTTATCGGCATCACTTTGCCTGCCCTGTTACTGGCTGCGAATACGAATCCGGAAGGCGATGTCGACTCAGATGTTGATACGGAAATCGAGGATAATGCAACCCCGCATGACGATAAGTTACCCTGGGCCAGTGATTTAATCCGTGAATCCCTTCAGGCTGCTTGCAAGGGGCAACCGCTGGTAGTGATGTTCAGTTCATCAGAGTGTCCGTACTGCCGCATTGTACGTTCTCTTTACATGGTGCCTTTGTCGGAAGACGAGCGCTACCCGGGCATTGTTGTCCGCGAACTGGAAATAAACAGCGATATACAAGTCAGGGATTTTTCAGGCAAGGTGGCCCCAATGCGAAAGCTGGCAGCAAATTATGGTGTCTACCTGGTGCCAACTGTGATGGTGTTTGGCCCAGACGGGAAACAGGTAGGCAAGTCTATTGTCGGCATCAGCAATGAAGAATTTTATGGCTTTTATCTGGAAGACGCTATTGCAGGCGGGATCAGTAGGGTGAAACAGACCCTTAGCGCCGTACCCAGCGCCTCACCTGCGGCGTATGCCTGCGGCTGACGATAAGTTTTTCATCGATACCCTTCATTAATACCCGCCAATGGCCGGCAGTATTTTTTTCCATGCCACGTAGATAGTCGGTATTTACCAGCGAACCACGATGAATGCGCAGGAAACGATCAGAGAACTCTTCTTCGAGACTGATCAGTGATTCCTCAATCAGGTGCTGTTCAGTGGCGGTGCGGACAGTGACATATTTGTTGTCAGCGATGAAGTAGATGATATCGTGCACAGGTATGAGCGTGATTCTACCCCGCATATGGACACTGATATGGCTGCGACTAGCATTAGAGTCGGCAGCACGGTTAGCTTCTTTTAACTGTCGGGCGCTGACCGGTTGCGCTTTTTGCAGGGCAGCGCCTAGTCGTTCCTTGCGAATAGGCTTTAACAGATAATCGATGGCATTCACCTCGAAGGCCTCCAGGGCGTGTTCGTCATAGGCTGTCGTGAAGATAATCATGGGTGGATTTTCTATGCCCTGCAGATGCATGGCGGCTTCCAGACCGTTCATTACCGGCATGCGGATATCCATCAATAACAGATCAGGCTTCAGTGTGACGGTTTTTTCTATGGCCTCGCTGCCATTGATCGCTTCACCGACAATGTCTGTTTCACCCAGGTCAGAAAGAAGGTCTCGCATACGCTGTCTGGCGAGGGTTTCATCATCAACAATTAGAATTTTCATGTGCCTCCTTTTAACTTATCTGTTTGCTACGATAGGAAAGATAATTTTCGTAAGATGGACATCATTACGCCGACTGGAACTGAGTGAGGCAGCTTCGCCAAAATGTCGGATGAGTCTTTCCTTAATATTATCCATGGCTATCTGGTTGCCTTTGCGATGGCGGCGCTCGCCATCGTCCGGTAAGGGGTTACGTATCAGTATCTGAACTCTGCGCATGTCGGAACGCATGTCTATATCGATAACACCGCCGCCAAAACTGGGTTCTATGCCATGGTAAACGGCATTCTCAAGCAAGGGTTGTAAAATAAGTGAAGGGACAAAGCAATCCTTGGGAATACTTTTTAAATGCCAGTGTACGCCCAGACGATCACCGAGGCGTAATTTTTCAATCTTCAGATATTGCTTTGATGTCTCGATTTCGGCCATCAGTGGCACAAGCTTGCGTGCATCAGCCATCAGGACACGGATTAGATCAGCCAGATCTTGAAGTGCCTGTTCGGCCATTTTAGGGTTGTTTCTAATCAGACCGGCAATACTGTTCATGCTATTAAACATGAAATGCGGCCGTATGCGCGATTGCAGTGCTTGCAGATTGGCGGCCTGAAATGCATTTTTGATATCGTTGGTTTTTGCCCTCTGAAGCAGCATCTTCAGTATGATGACGTAGTTTACCGTGGCTATGGTAAACACCTGCAGTAATGAAAGCAGTTCTCTGTTACTCGACACGGTAAATGACCAGTGCCTGGTGACGGTAGCATAGAGGATATAGTAGATGGTAAAAGTGGTTACTATCAGTAATAAATAAGCCGTGAACAGGCCTGCACGGGTAGAAAGAGACTTTAGGAAGGGGCTGAAAATTTTCAGCACCAGGGCATCGGTCAGCGCAATCAGTGAGCTGACCGCAAGCAAGGCGGTAAAGTCGGTAATATAACGGGTATCCCAGCTGTCGACTCGACCAATAATGACGAGCAGGCTGCTGAGTAACGCGGCGAGTAAGAATATACCTGTTACAGAATTGGAGTAGTCTGGAGAAATCGAGGGGTTGTCTGTCGCTGTTGTTTGTTCCTTACTCATTCTAGTATCCATGTCTGGAGAATGAAATGCGGTGCCTACAGCGCTCATAATAACAGTAGCGGTAAAAAAAAACCCCTTGAAAACAAGGGGTCTGAATCATCCAGTCCAGTAGTCGGGGGTGTATCAGATGAGGGTTGCTGGACCAGGCTGTTAGTGCTTTGTACTAACAGCGATAAATCTATCACCCACAGAGCAGCTAAAGAAATCTTGCTGATTACAGGCCGAAACGGGCAGATGAATGGTAAGTTAGTGGCATGGGCTGTTTTACAGTGTGAATGTAATGGGGATGAACTGTTCAGCAATGCTCCCTTTTGCGTCACGGCCTACTCACTTTTGAGGCGGTTCCCCTGATTATTAATGAATTGATAGAGGGACTCTTGTATCCACACGGTGTTAAAACGGTATTAAAAAACCCCCTTTTTTCAAGGGGGTTAGGATCTGGTCTGCTATCGGATTGGGGTACAGTTTGGTGAGGGTTGCTGACCAGATTCGAGCTAATGCTCACCTTTAAACTAGTCGCTATTGTTACATTTGCCATAAAAGTCTGACTATCGGTCGAAAAATAAAGATGAACGGTTTTTTTCGGGGGAGTATACAGTTAAATTTAATGGATTTATTGATACCAGCTGTATCGGTATAATCCGACATACTGAGTGAGGAACAAGTAACATGACAGCTAAAAAAGCAGGTAAAGAAGAAAAACCCTGGAAGGGTCGTTTTACTGTAGCGACGGATCAGCTGGTTGAGGAGTATACCGAGTCGGTGTCCTATGATAAGCGTTTGTATAAAGTGGATATCGAAGGCTCGAAAGCACATGCCAGTATGCTCGCCAAGGTGGGTGTGTTGACTGATAAAGAAAGGAGCACCATCATCGAAGGGCTGGATCAGATTCTTGAGGAGATAGAGCAGGGAGAGTTTAACTGGTCATCCACGCTGGAAGATGTGCATATGAATATCGAGGCACGTTTAACAGAAAATATCGGTGATGCCGGTAAGAAACTACATACCGGGCGTTCCCGCAATGATCAGGTGGCGACGGATATACGGCTTTATCTGCGCCAGGGGATAGAATCCCTCAGTGCTGAAATAAAGGTGCTGATGATGGCCCTGCTGGATCTTGCTGAAAAGGAAACGGACACCATTATGCCGGGATTCACTCACCTGCAGGTGGCGCAACCCGTGACCTTTGGACATCACATGATGGCATGGGTAGAAATGCTGCGGCGTGATCTGGACCGATTGTCTGATTGCCGCAGGAGGATGAACAGTATGCCCCTGGGTGCTGCAGCACTGGCCGGGACGACGTTCCCGATAGATCGTCATTACACAGCGGAATTACTGGGTTTTGATGCGCCAGCAGAGAATTCTCTGGATGCCGTTTCTGATCGAGACTTTGCGATGGAATTTATGTCCACCGCTTCATTCATCATGATTCATCTATCACGGATGTCGGAGGAGCTTGTAATCTGGTCATCAGCACAGTTTGGGTTTATCGATATCTCCGATGCCTATTGCACCGGTTCCTCCATTATGCCGCAGAAAAAAAACCCGGATGTCGCCGAATTAACACGTGGGAAAAGTGGCCGAGTGATTGGTAATCTTGTTGCCCTTTTAATGATCATGAAAGGTCAACCATTGGCCTACAATCGTGATAATCAAGAAGACAAGGAACCTTTATTCGACAGTCTGGATACGGTAATGGCCGCCGTTCGTGTATTTGCAGGGATGATCCCGCAGCTCACAGTCAGGTCGGAGATCATGTACCGGGCGGCCAAACAGGGTTTTTCTACGGCGACCGACCTTGCCGATTATCTCGTCAGAAAAAATATCCCGTTCCGCGATGCCCACGAGATCGTCGGCAAGGCAGTGCAGGCTGCTGAGCAGGCCGGTCATGACCTGTCAGATATGTCACTCGATGAGTTACGATCATTCAGTGATGAGATTGATAATGATGTGTTTGATGTGTTGACACTGGAAGGTTCCATCAATACACGTGACCATATCGGGGGCACTGCACCCAATCAGGTTCGTGCTGCAATAAAAAGAGTGCGTGAAGCTTTTTGAGCTCTCTAAATTCAGGACGGAGATTGTAATCTTGGGAAAGTTCCGGCAATTTGTCTGCAGTTCATGTGGCTACGATACTGAATTGATGGCAGTAGGTCAGGCCAGCAAGTTTCAAGGTATGGAAATAGTGTTGTATTTATGTTCCAGCTGTAAATCTCTGGGCAGCGCCTGGCAGGGTGGCGAAAGACCACTAATGTGTGCGCATTGTTATCACGAGGATGTGGATGTTCTTGATCCTGAGATAAGCAGTATTGAATGCCCGAAGTGTGAGACGCCAGGGAGGCTTGAGAGGCCGGATGGAGAGTGGGAGTAACCTTTCTGACTTCCTCTCTTTTAAAGGCATGCCCTCGCGGGAAAAACCGTAAACTCTATTTTGGCTTCAGAATAATGTCTTCTCCCGCTTGCTTTGTCGCAAGTTCGGATAGCTGGTCAAAAAACTCAATCCCGTTGCGGTCATTCTTCCAGCAGTTCGTGTCGGCATCATAGTCATAATGAAAACCGCCGCTACGTGCGGCCAGCCAGAGTTGGCTATTGGCGCTCTGGTAGTTGATGATGATCTTGCTGCGATCTTCAAATTCGATGGTCAGGATATCGCTGGCAGTATCGTAATCGATATTGGCATCGCAGTTGTCCAGCAGCTCTTCGAGTTGCTCAAGTGTTTCAGTGAATGTCTGGCTATTTGTGGTTTCTATCATCTTTTTTCCGGTGTTGTAACTTTGATTCACGAGGTATACTTCGCAATACCCAATATGTGTATTCTACTATCCTGGAGTTTTTGATGAAAATACGTTTTACAGGGTTGCTGCTACTCATCAGCCTGTTTCTGTTATCTGCCTGTGGTCAGAAAGGCCCCTTGTATCTGGAAAAACCAACAGCGCCAGAGGCTAAGGCAAACAAGCTAGATAAGGAGGCTGTGACAGAAAAAGTAGAAAGTGACGTTAAGAGTGTTAAGCCGGGGCATAAGAATTAACCACCAATATGGATCATTTTACTTATCAGCGTGGACAGTTACACGCTGAATCAGTATCCCTTGCAGAAATTGCCCGCCGCGTCGGTACCCCGGCCTATATTTATTCGCGTGCAACACTGAGCCACCACTATCAGGCCTTCGATGGGGCGCTGCAGGGCCTTCCCCACCTGATTTGTTATTCCGTCAAGGCCAATTCTAATCTTGCTGTGCTGAATGTACTGGCGCGACTGGGTGCGGGTTTTGATATTGTGTCGGGTGGAGAACTGGAGCGTGTAATACGTGCCGGTGGAGATCCTGAAAAAATCGTTTTTTCGGGCGTAGGCAAAACCAGTGCTGAAATTCGCGCCAGCCTGCGTGCCGGCATCAAATGTTTTAATGTAGAGTCTGCTGACGAACTGGAACGTATCGCCGGGATAGCCGGCCAACTGGGGGTGCGTGCACCCATCGCTCTACGCGTGAACCCTGATGTTGACCCAAAAACACATCCATATATTTCGACTGGACTGAAAGAAAACAAGTTTGGTATCCCTTCTGATGAGGCGTATGGACTTTATACCCTGGCGCATTACGAATACCCGATGCTGAATCTGGTGGGTATTGATTGCCATATTGGTTCACAGTTAACGGACATGTCACCCATTATTGAAGCACTGGATCGGATGCTTGATATAGTTGAAAAGCTGAGGAAGGCCGGTGTAAATCTCAAACATCTCGATATTGGTGGAGGACTGGGGATCTCCTATCAGGGCGAACTACCGCCAGCACCTAAAGAATATGTTCAGGCCTTACGAGAACGACTGCAGCAAAAGGGGGTGTCGGAATTGACCCTGGTACTGGAGCCAGGCCGGGCCATCGTGGGTAATGCCGGGGTGCTCTTGACCCAGGTTGAATACCTGAAGAACACGCCCGGCCACCATTTCGCTGTCGTCGATGCGGCGATGAATGATCTGATGCGTCCGGCACTTTATGATGCCTGGCAGGAAGTTGTGGCGGTAGCACCACGCAATAAAGATACCGCTAAAATCTGGGATATCGTCGGCCCGGTATGTGAGACAGGCGACACCCTGGCGAGGCAGCGCAAGCTGTCACTGCAGGAGGGAGACTTGTTGGCAATCCGCTCATCCGGTGCCTACGGTTTTAGCATGAGTTCGAATTACAATAGCCGCCCGCGTCCACCCGAAATCATGGTGGATGGGGAGGAATTTCATGTCGTCCGCCCTCGTGAAACGATGGATGACCTGATGGCGACGGAAATACTCTTGCCCCGGGATTAGCGTGGCGCATATTTCCATGAAGCGATTTTGTCTGTTATTGCTTTTTTATCCTGCAGTAATGGGTATTGTTCAGGCACAGCAAATGGTGACTGAGGTGATACCGCTGGCTTACCGATCGATCAATGAGATTGTCCCGATAATACGTCCGTTGGTCTCTCCTGGCGGTTCTGTAAGTGGTTTGCAGGGACAGCTTGTAGTCAACGCAACACCCCAAAAAATGGCAGAAGTCCGCAAGCTGCTTGCTGTATTGGACAAGACCCCTACCCGCCTGCTGATCAGTGTCAAATCTGGAAACAGCAGGATCGCCAGGCAGGATGCAGCTTCTGTTCAGGGGCGGGCCGGTAATTTGTCTGCCCGTAACGATGGAATCGTTATAGGTGGCAGACATTCCGGTCAGCAGAATAAGGGGGGGAATTCCCTGTCGCTAAAGATGAAATCAAACGGACAAAACGAACAATCCAAAATCATCCAGCAGGTACAGGTGCTTGAGGGACGTGAAGTATATATCTCGGCGGGTGAAGAGCTTCCCATTCGGAATCGCGGCACAGTAACAGGTTCTGGTGGCATTTATACTTATGACAATACGGCTTATTATCCTGTGGTGACCGGATTTTATACAATTCCAAGGCTGAACGGTGATGAAGTGATTCTAGAAATAAATACGACCAGCCGCCAACGCAATAATCTAAGGATTGATGGTCGTCATCCAGCGCAGGGGCGGCAGTCGCGACCAAACATTACCGTTACGAATATCAGTACTACTGCGCGCGGTAAACTGGGCGAATGGATTGCAATTGGTGGTGTGGATCAATCCGGATTCTCCCGTCAGAGAGGCATCGGTTCTACCCGCCGGCAACAGCAGACGATTAAGTCACAAATATTCGTCAGGGTTGAGGAAATTAAGGGTACAAGGAGGTGAAGTTAGTCCGCCTGTTCCTTGCTGTATTAATACCTCTATTGCTTGCAGCCTGTACAACATCACCGACTGGTCGAAGTCAATTTGTGATGATTTCGGAAGAATCGGCGATTGCCCAGTCGGCCCGGGCGTATGCACAGGTGATGAGTGGCTATGCAAAAAAAGGCCAGATCTCTCACGATCAGGTACAGTGTATCCTTTGTGCATGAATAGAGGCAGGTACGAGAAGGTCGGAAAAGTTTAATCTGTGTGAATTTGCCGCACCTGTAGTCTACTTTCTAATCCTCTGTTATTGAAAAGGGCTGCTGAAGGCAGCCCTTTGTCATCGTGTGTAGGGTATATTTTTACTGTGCAGGTGTGGTTTTCGGTGCGGCGGCAGGCGTGTCCATTATGCCGCCACCGTAGTTGGGATATCCACCGTAGTTGGGATATCCGCCATAGTAGGGTGTACCGCCACCATAGTAAGGTTGTACCCCGTAGTAGCGATTATTGCCCCAGCCACTATTCCATGGCATGTTGCCACTGCCCCGGTTGGGACCACCACCCCAGGTATTATTCCATGGCATACCGCCGCCATAGCCACCATTCCATGGGTTCCCTCCCCGGCCGTAACCATTATTCCATGGTCCACCGCCATAACCCCCATTCCACGGGTTACCCCCCCAGCCGTAACCGTTGTTCCATGGGCCGTTCATATTAAACCATGCTTCAGAATCAGCGACTGGTGCCAACGATAAACCGCTGACTATCAGCGCTGCTGCAAAAAAACGTGTCAGTCTTTTCATAACAAAAATCTCCTTGAATATCGGATTATTGGGTGTTGCGGGAAACTGTATGGAGTTATCGCAGCGAAAAATTCTTCATCGTCGTAATGCGCAAGTCTGATGAGAATTCATGCTGGTAGCATAGCAAATTCGGATAAATATTTCGTTATGCCGTTGTTTGTGTAAGATTGTATAGACAGAGAAGAAATAAGGGATGGAATCTTGCCGCCAAGCGATACTCAGTGCTGGGTAATACTATAAAGTGCCTGTGCACTGAATAATAAAAAGTTGTGTACCAAAGCAATATCAGGGGAGAAAAAAGCTGGTTTGACTCTATTCTTTTTCATCCTGTGGTATCAGAGTAAGGGCCATCAAGCCACCCTTTAATGCTACAGTATTAAAACCACGTTGATTCAGCATGAAAGTCGCAACAGAACTGCGGCTGCCTGTCTGGCAGTAAATCACATATTTTCGGGTACGGTCCAGGTGTTCAGAAAATTGTCGAATCTGACTCAGAGGGATATTCAGGCTGTTATTTATTGCGCCACTTCTGTATTCATCTACCGTCCGCACATCCAGAATGCCGGCACCTTCTCCAATCAGTGCATTAGCCTCTGCCTGTTCTGCCCAGTGCAGCATAGGTTCTGTGAGTAATTCGTTAAAGTCCTCACGGGTAAGTCTCATCAGGATGCCATCTGTTTTCATCATTACCGTTGCATTGCGTGGGGTATCTGACAGCAGGGCCTCTTCACCAAATTGGTCACCGACGGATAATTCACTGACGATATCTGTTTTCCCGTCATCGTTCTTTTTAGCGACAGAGGCAACGCCCTCCCGGATAAGATAGTAATAATCACCGGGATCGCCCTGATTGATGATTATCTGGTTGGCTTTAACCGGTACATTCTCCATGCGAGCCAGCATCTGGTTGGCATTCGCAGGGGGAAGTTTCCTGAAGGTGTTGGAGGAAAGGATATTAAATACCCACCTTACATCTTCACCAGTATCCATTTCGATGATTTCAATGCCACTGACTTCATCCATCGTTACGATGTGATCAAGTATGTTTTGATCGATACGTGCGATGGTCGAAGGTTTTGTAGTCGTGCCGGTCATCAGGCGTGGTTTTAATTGCGCAATAGCATAGCGGGAGGCATCAGTACTGGAGCGAATTTTACGCGGTTCGGACTGATTTTCCGAAGTAAGGGCAATCTCTCCCTGTAAAAGATAAACGGCATAGCCGTCATCCTCACCTTCACGGAAGAGAACCGTATCTTCTTCTGTTTGATCGATTTGTGTGGCGGCTATTGCCTCATCAAGGCCTGAATCACTCAGTGTATTTAAAGGAACGAGTTTCTGCAGGATACCCCTGGCATTCATAGTGATGCGTCCAAATTTTTCTGTACGAAGATAAGCAAGTCCAGGAAGAATTATTGCATTACATCAGGCTACGCCTGCATATTAATTGTGTCAAGTGAAGGGATGAATTGAGGGTTACAGCCTTGTAAATTTAACGTTATCAGCAGCAGGTGAGGTATTTGAAGGGGTAATTAAGAAACGTCTACAGGGACAGACAGAGTACATGGATAGCCGCAAGACTTGGTCTTTAAAACAGCACATGATTTAGACACGGGTATTCAGTTTTCGGTTTTCAGTTGATAAAGAAGGGAAACTGATTCACTATTTAGTCGAAAACAGAAAACAACTGGAGCAAACCATGTCTGAATCTAAAATCTACCCGGTCCCGAGTGAATTTGCCAAAAATGCGCATATCAACAACGAGCGCTATGAGTCCATGTATAGGCAGTCTATTGAAGACCCTGATATTTTCTGGGCGGAACAGGCGGGGGAGTTTCTTGACTGGACGAGAACCTGGGACAGGGTACTGGACTGGGATTTCAGGACTGGAAAAATAAAATGGTTTGAAGGCGGCAAGCTGAATGTTTCCTATAATTGTCTGGATCGCCATCTCGACACACGTGGTGATCAGGTGGCCGTACTCTGGGAAGGGGACGACCCGGAGCTTGATAAGAAAATCACCTACCGTGAATTGCACGAAGAAGTCTGCAAGTTTTCCAATGTGTTAAAAAGCCGTGCTGTAAAAAAGGGTGATCGTGTTTGTATTTATATGCCGATGGTGCCTGAGGCAGTGGTGGTAATGCTGGCCTGTACGCGTATAGGTGCGGTGCACTCGATTGTTTTTGGTGGCTTCTCACCCGATTCATTGCGTGACCGTATCCTGGATTCTGATTGTCAGATCTTGATTACTGCTGATGAAGGTGTGCGTGGTGGCAAGGCCGTGGCATTAAAGCTGAATGCAGACGAGGCCCTGGTAGATTGCCCGAATGTACATACCTGTGTGGTAATGCGTCGTACCGGTAGTGATATTGGCTGGCAGGAAGGCAGAGATGTCTGGTATGACGAATTGATGGCAGACGCGTCAGATGATTGCCCCCCGGAAGAAATGGATGCTGAAGACCCGCTGTTTATTCTCTATACATCAGGGTCGACAGGTAAACCAAAAGGGGTCCTGCACACGACAGGTGGCTATCTATTATTTGCTGCGATGACGCATAAATATGTGTTTGACTACCATGATGGCGATATTTTCTGGTGCACCGCCGATGTTGGCTGGGTCACCGGTCATACCTATATTGTTTATGGGCCATTGGCCAATGGTGCGACGACTTTGATGTTTGAAGGTATACCTACCTACCCGGATGTCTCTCGCTTCTGGCAGGTGATCGACAAACATAAGGTTAACCAGCTATATACTGCACCCACGGCGATACGTGCCTTGATGCGTTCGGGCGAAGAACCGGTAAAGAAAACCTCGCGCAGCAGTTTAAAGCTGCTGGGGACAGTGGGTGAGCCGATCAACCCTGAGGCATGGGAATGGTACTACCATGTTGTGGGCGATGCGCGCTGTCCGATTGTGGATACCTGGTGGCAGACCGAAACCGGTGCCCACATGATTACCCCCTTGCCGGGCGCGACAGATTTGAAACCGGGCTCTGCCTGTAAACCTTTCTTTGGTGTGCAACCTGCTATTGTCGATGAACAGGGGAATGAGCTTGAAGGCGAATGTTCCGGTAATCTGATAATCAAGTCTCCATGGCCGGGCATGATGCGCACATTATACGGTGATCATCAGCGTTTCATCGAAACCTATTTTACCACCTATCCAGGTTCTTACTTTACCGGTGATGGCTGTCGCCGGGATGCCGATGGGTATTACTGGATTACCGGACGCGTCGATGATGTGCTGAATGTTTCCGGCCATCGACTGGGAACTGCTGAGATAGAATCGGCACTGGTATTGCATAATAGTGTTGCGGAAGCAGCGGTTGTAGGTTATCCGCATGATATTAAGGGGCAGGGCATATATGCTTTTGTGACATTGATGGCCGGGGTGGATGAATCAGATGATTTAAGCAAGGAGTTGGTGCAATTCGTGCGTAATGAAATAGGACCCATTGCGACTATTGATATCCTGCAGTGGGCTCCGGGTCTGCCAAAGACACGATCGGGTAAAATCATGCGCCGCATTCTGCGCAAAGTGGCGGGGAATGATATTGATAAGCTTGGTGATATCTCTACATTGGCAGATCCAGCCGTGGTAGATCATCTGGTAGAAAATCGGGCGAATAAATAATGGCGTGAAAGAAAAATCATAAACAGTAAAACATTTTATTCTCGCGGAGATCGCAGAGGGCGCAGGGAAAGCAAAAGAAAAAAATAGAATATGTTTTACAAAAAAAGGTTTTGATCTCTCTGCGTTTTCTGCGAGCTTCGCGAAAAATTCAGAATTTGATTTTATGGTTTTGATGTTACGTAAAACCTAAAACATAAGCCATAAAACAGTTCTTTTCTGCAGATTCCGCAGGCCTAACTTGACCCACTCTGCTTATTCTATTATTGTCACCTTCTTTCAGCTGGGGGTGCCCGATACAAAGTATAGGGCTGAGAACACACCCTTTGAACCTGATCCAGTCTGCTGATGCGGTCTGGCGTAGGGAAGCTGGCCTGCCGCCGCTTGTCCTGTCCCAGCTATTTCAGTGTAGTGTTTCATATTAGTGAGGAACAAGCATGAGCGCAAAACCTGGAGACTTCCTTAGCAACACCGCCAGCGTCGATGAAGAGTCTGTCGCAGGCTTCCCCGGATCCAGGAAAATCTATGTCGAGGGTAGCCGCCCGGATATTCGTGTGCCAATGCGTGAAATTTTACTGGACGACACTCGGGTGGGCGATGGTGTTGAGAAAAATCACCCCGTAACTGTTTATGATACCTCTGGGCCCTATACCGACCCGGAAGTAGAGATCGATATCCGTAAAGGCCTGCCTGCCTTGCGCGAAAGCTGGATAGAGGAACGAAACGATACTGAGGTACTGGAAGGATTCAGCTCGGACTACGGCAGGAAACGTGAAACGGATAAAAAGCTCGATATATTACGCTTTGAACACCGTCGTATACCGCGACGGGCAAAGGCCGGTGCCAATGTCAGCCAGATGCACTATGCGAAGCAGGGCATCATTACGCCAGAAATGGAATTTATCGCTATCCGTGAAAATATGCGCCTGGAGCTTTCACGCGACAAACTGGCTGAGCAGCATCCAGGGCAGGACTTCGGCGCCGCTATTCCACAGAAGATCACAGCGGAATTTGTGCGGGATGAAGTCGCACGTGGACGTGCGGTAATCCCGTGTAACATTAATCACCCGGAACTGGAGCCGATGATTATCGGGCGCAATTTCCTGGTTAAAATTAATGCCAATATCGGTAATTCTGCGATCTCCTCATCAATCGAGGAAGAAGTCGACAAGATGACATGGTCGACACGCTGGGGCGGTGACACGGTTATGGACCTGTCCACCGGGAAAAATATCCACGAAACACGCGAATGGATACTGCGTAATTCCCCGGTGCCGATTGGTACTGTACCGATCTATCAGGCGCTGGAAAAGGTCAATGGTAAATCGGAAGATCTGACCTGGGAAATTTTCCGCGACACCTTGATTGAGCAGGCGGAACAGGGTGTCGATTATTTCACCATTCATGCCGGTGTGCGGCTGGCCTATGTGCCGATGACGGCAAAACGTGTTACCGGCATCGTTTCACGCGGCGGTTCAATCATGGCCAAGTGGTGTCTTGCACATCACCGGGAAAGTTTCCTCTATACGCATTTCGAAGATATATGCGAAATCATGAAGGCCTACGACGTGTCTTTCTCACTCGGTGATGGTCTTCGTCCGGGAAGCCTGGCAGACGCCAATGATGAGGCACAGTTTGCCGAGTTGGAGACGCTGGGAGAACTGACAAAAATTGCCTGGCGACACGATGTACAAACCATTATCGAAGGCCCGGGCCATGTACCGATGCACATGATTAAGGCCAATATGGACAAGCAGCTTGATGCCTGTGGTGAAGCCCCTTTCTATACGCTGGGTCCGTTGGTGACGGATATTGCGCCGGGCTATGACCACATTACTTCCGGTATTGGTGCCGCGATGATCGGCTGGTATGGTACAGCCATGCTGTGTTACGTAACACCGAAGGAGCACCTGGGATTACCCAATCGTGATGATGTTAAAGAAGGGATCATCACCTACAAGATAGCGGCCCATGCCGCAGACCTGGCCAAGGGGCACCCGGGCGCACAGATACGGGATAATGCGATGTCTAAAGCGCGTTTTGAGTTCCGCTGGGAGGATCAGTTCAATCTGGGTTTTGACCCGGATCGGGCACGGGAATATCACGATGAAACCCTGCCGAAGCAGGCCCACAAAGTCGCCCACTTTTGTTCCATGTGTGGACCACATTTTTGCGCCATGAAAATCAGCCAGGAAGTCAGGGAATATGCGGCCAGTCATAGCCTGGAGGGTGTTGAATCGGCAGTGGATGCTGGCATGAAAGAAATGGCCAGAGAATTCAGGAAGCAGGGCAGTGAGATATACAAAGAAGTTTGATTAAATAATATGTGCGCCTCTATTAAAATTACTGTCAACGGTAACAGTCGAGAACTCAGCCCAGCGTCTACCATAGTGGAGTTGACAAACACCATGGCGTTGCAGGGCAAACGTTTTGCTGTCGAAGTGAACGGTGAGATAGTTCCAGCGAGTCAGCATGTCAGTCACGAGCTAACTACAGGTGACAAAGTGGAGATAGTTGGCGCCATTGGTGGGGGTTAAATCGTCGTTTTACGGGTTACGTGAAACAAATTCTAAAATTCTTTTATAGGTGGGAATGTGTCGCAGAATAAAAATGATCCGCTAGTTATTGCGGGGGTTGAATATACATCCAGACTACTGGTGGGTACGGGTAAATATAAAGATATGCCCGAAACAGAGGCCGCTATTCAGGCCAGCGGGGCGGAGATTGTTACCATTGCAATACGACGCACGAACATCGGGCAGAATCAGGATGAACCGAATATTCTTGATGTACTCCCACCGGAAAAATATACCATTTTGCCCAATACGGCCGGCTGTTATACCGTAAAAGATGCCGTTAGGACCTGTATGCTGGGGCGTGAATTACTGGACGGCCATGCGCTTTGTAAACTGGAAGTGCTGGGCGATGAAAAAACACTCTACCCCGATATGCCGGCTACTATGGAGGCAGCCGAGATACTGGTTAAGGACGGTTTTGAAGTCATGGTCTATATGAACGATGACCCCGTCCTGGCGAAACGTCTGGCAGAAATGGGATGTGTGGCCGTGATGCCACTGGCAGCACCGATAGGCTCGGGACTCGGTGTGCGTAACCCGCATAACATACGTTTTATTGTCGAAGAAGCGACGGTTCCCATTCTGGTCGATGCCGGTGTTGGAACAGCCAGTGACGTAGCCGTCGCCATGGAGCTTGGTGTCGATGGGGTGCTGATGAATACTGCAATTGCGGCTGCCAACAAGCCGGTGTTGATGGCCTCAGCGATGAAAAAGGCCACCGAGGCTGGTCGTGAGGCATGGCTGGCTGGGCGCATGCTGAGGAAGTCTTATGCTTCTGCTTCATCCCCCGAGAGTGGGTTGATTGATTAGGCTATGATCTCATAACCCTTAATTTATAATCCTTAATTTTGAGCCACTTTCTGTTCAAGCACGGGGACACGGAAGGTTACCTTGATTGGATTATGGTCTGATGAAGTAACCTGCTTGGCCTCGCTTGCGACAGACTCCAGGCCACGGTAGAAAACGTGGTCGATTTCGTTGCCGAATATGGTAATCCTGTTTTTACTTTTATAGGTGACAGCTTTTAGAGAAAGATCGATAACCATGTTGTTGATGATCTCTTTCCTGCCATCACTCCAGCTATTGAAATCGCCGGCTACGATAACGGGGCCCTGGTGATTGGTGATAGCGGCTTTTAGTTCATCAATCTGTTTACCGTATACCTTGGTTCCCAGTGTAAAATTGATGCTGTGTATGTTGGCGACCAGGAGTCTTTCATCTGTACCAGAAAGATCGTATTCGTTGACCAGGACTGTTTTTGGTAGTCTCAGAAATGGTTCGGTGGTTCTCAGGCCGCAGCTGGAAACAGGTTTAACTTTGGAGCCTGTAAGAACGCCTGTGGCTTCATCATTGACATAAAACCCGGTATTCAGTGTCCAGTTAATACTTTGTTTTTTGAGTATTTCTTTTACCTCAGGGGTCAGGCGTGCCTCTTGAATAATCACAAGGTCCTTGCCATTACTAAGCTGGCGAAAATCTTTTGCCCAGTTCTTCTTCTCCCCTTTATAGATATTCCAGTTCAGTATCGTAATATTGCTTGCATCCAGCTCATTATTACCTTCACGCTTATTATCAGAATAAAATTGAGCTTGTTCGATATCGCAATTGTTGATGCTAACTGAACGATCTTCATTCAGTCCCTTGTTGACGATTTGTGTTTGCTCTGGAACTGTTACACAGCCAGATACCAGTACTGAACCTGCAACGACAGCTGAAGCCACGACAAATGTTTTTTTATATCTAAATACAATTCTCATTTAAAATACCTGGTCTGGTGATTGGATACAGCTTTATATCGACCAATCCAATCTTCTACTATGTGGTCTTTATGACATTTATTACAAGCTATCAGCTGAAAAGAAAAAGCTGGATGACACCCCTTACTGGATATGTTTGTATATCTTGACTTAATGTGCCGGTATCTTGGACTTAATAGGTTATTCTGTTGCGACGGGCAATAGGCTTATGTACGTTCCAACGGCTTCTTTAAATTCATCCATATACATCTGTCTGGAAAGGTAACTGTCCCAGGCCTGACCACAAACAAGGCGATAGATGTCTGGATACCGGTCTGATTCGAGATACAGATAGGTTTTTATCAGCCAGGTGGTAACCACACTGCTGGACATAAATGAGAGATTTTTCCATTCCGATGCTGATGCAAGCATTGTTCGCCTTGAATTTTTATTGCTTGAAAAGGGTTCCTGGTCGCGAACCACGCGCCTAATACGAAAATTGATAGCGGGTATTTCCTTGTCCAGGTTGTCTATCGTGTTAACAACCATCTGGCAGTATGGCTCCCATTTATTTACTTCTCCCGGGGTTCTCAACTGCTTACTGAACTGAAGGGATGCACGAACTTCCGTTGCAGGCACTGTCAAAGGACTGTTGATTCTGAGGGTGCTGCCTACTTTTACATCAGACAGGAAGCTCTTCTTTGGTTTGTTCTGGCTTGTGGCGCAACCGACCAGGAACAGGCTCAATACAGTGAGGATGAAAAATCGTTTCATAGTCGGTGCAGTATTATTGCATCTCGGTATCTATTTGTTCCCGGCTCTCGGATCATCATAGCACAGGTCACGTTTATTACTAGGTTCCCCCGTCATTGGTAGGGTAGTTCTGCTGTGACTGAAGTGCCGGATCCTATTTTGCTTCGTATTATCAGGTTTCCACCATGTGCCTCGGCGATCATTCGACATAGGTACAATCCCAGTCCATAACCCCCTGTTTTTCGTCGTCTTGACGAGTCAGCACGATAAAAGGGTTCGGCCAAATAGGGAATATGCGCCTCATCAATCCCCTCTCCATGATCTTCAATTTTAATATAAAGTTTCCCGTCATCGTGCCATGATCGTAGCATGACATTAGACCCATTTGATTGGTTATAACGTAATGCATTGGTCAACAGGTTTCGCAGTAGCAAGCCAATACGAACCTCATCCAGTGAGGCTACAATGTCAGCCGCATTTAAGTGAGTATCGATTTTACTGTCTTGAAAATAGCTGCTAATAACAGTCTTAATCAAACTATCGGGATTGACAGCAGTTTTTTGCAATGCAGTATGACGCTGATTAAGACGTTCACTTTCCAGCAGCTCGGTAATCAGCTGTTCCATTTCACTAATATCGTCACGAATATTGTCTTTGACAGGAGAATCATCCAGTAGTTCCAGTGAAACGCGGCTGCGCGTAAGCGGTGACCGTAACTCATGACTTATCGCCAATAAAAGTTCACGTTTGGCGTCAAGCATTCCTTCAATATCATCTGCCATGTCATTTATGCTGGTGGCCAGTTCACCGAGTTCATCCTTGCGATCAACCTGGATGCGGTGTGACAATTCCCCTTTTCCAATTCGATTGATCCCCTGCTGGATAGTCGCCACAGGTTTTATCAGGCGGCGCATTACAAGCCAGCTCAGAAGTAATACACCGAGTACAGAAAGAAAAGAAAAGACCAGAAGCCGACGGCCTGGTTCCTGTGGCATGCCTCGTTGAAAAGCAAGAACTATTAGATAACGCCCGATTCGTGAGCGCAGATAAACACGATCCCTGTCTTCTCCTTTCTGGAAGCGCCGGTTACGCCAGGGTCGAAAGTTTATTTTATCCATATTGAGGGGTTGAGTTGTCGATTTCCAGCGTACACGTGGGCCAAAGATATATATATCAACAGGGATGCGTTGGGTTAATGCGGCGGCGCGCTCAATATCCGGTGGTGTACCGATCTCGCTGCGGATGTATCGCTGGTACTCAATGATATGCGGCAAAACATTACGTTCGAACTGGCTTTTAAGCACCAGCCCGAGGGTGAGATGAAGTATCGTAGAGATTGCGATGGCTGTGAGGATAAACAGGATCATTACACGCAGTGTGAGTGATCGACTTATTGAGTGAAAGAACCGGTTCATTGTTCCGGCTCTATAAACATGTAACCGTATCCCCAGCGGGTATGAATACAGTCCAGGGGTTTGAGCTTACTGCGCAGCCGGCTGATGAGGATGTCTACGGCACGCGAATATATGTCTGCATCAATGCCTCGAAGATGATTCAGTATTTCATCACGGTTGAACACCTTGCCGGGTTTACTGGCAAGTAGCAGCAAAAGTAGGTATTCCCGGGTGGTCAAATTCAGCGTCTCACCTTCTAGTCTGACAGTTTGTTGTTCAGGGTTTATTTCCAGTTCTTTCCATATAAGATTTTTTTCATCTGGACTGGATTGTGATCGTTTGAGTATATTTTGTATACGGGCTACCAGTTCACGTGGCTCAAAGGGTTTTGGCAGGTAATCGTCTGCACCCAGCTCAAGGCCGACTATGCGGTCCATAACATCTCCACGGGCGGTCAGCATAATTACCGGAATTGTGCTGGTTTTGCGAAGTTTACGAAGCACTTCGAAGCCATCCATATCGGGTAACATAATATCGAGAATCAGTAATTCGATTCTTTCATTCAAGAGTTTATTTAATCCTGTATGGGGATCTGCTGCATGACTCAATTGCAGATCAAAACGCGAGAAATACTCTTCCAGTAAGCTGGCGAGTTTTTCGTCATCATCAATGAGGAGGAGGTTCGACATCTTTGTTACATTTCAGTTCTGTGGGATTGTAGCGACAGCGTTTTGTTAGTGATTGAACCTCTGCATCATGTCGTTGTGGCGAATAAAAAACCGGGGCGGGTATTTGCCCCGGAATGAAGGAAGAGCATTCAGGGGCCACGGTGCCGTGTGGGGCTGTTTTGCTCAATACGTTGACGAATTCTTTCAGCACGCAGTCTAATGTTTTCTTTCAGCTGTTGTTTCTGAGTCGTGGTCAGGCTATCAGTAAAAATGGCAATAGTTGCTATCATTTCACTTAAATTCTTTTCCACAGCTCGGGCCTTATCTTCGATAAGCTTATGGGCTTTTTCCTGATCAAGTATACGGCTGTCTAACAGTGCCAGCATCTCTTCACGCTGAGTTTGGCGCTTTCGCTGCATTTCTTTACGTTTAGAACGAAGCTTTTCCACTAGTACATCAAAGTTTTGTTGCTGTGTTGCAGTTAGATCAAGATTCTGAACTAAACGTGTAGGACCTCGTAGACCCCGTACATTATCCTGAGCATACGCGAGGCCAGCAAGAACACTGGTAGATAAAGCCAACGCAATAAATATTCCTGTTAATCGTTTCATGGTTCCGCTCCTTAAATATGGTTTTAAGTGATATCCATAGTAGTGCTCGTTGAGCAGTAATTCTTTTCAAACGAGTAACGATTTGTAACGATTTGTAACAGAGAAAATGAAGGCAGCCAAAAGTTTCGCGCTACTGGTCAGTAGGCCACAAAGGCTCTATATACACGCCCTTTATCACCAATAGTCCAGATATAACGATAGGTTGAAGAGGGGATACTTTTACCGTTTTGACGAATAAATGGCTGGAAAATATTTACCTGACTGAAGGCAAGATCCTTGCCTGTACCTGCACCGGCAATATCCCATATTTTGCCATCAGGAAGCTCAAGGCCATAAAATTTATTGTCTTCACCTATGATATAAACCAGCTTGCCGGAGGCTACCACGGCTGAGGCACGTGCATCACCGGGTAATTCCAGCCATGCCCTTTTTTCCGGCACGTAAAGGTAGACTCGTTTATCCTGATTAATGGCAAAAACCAGGTCATACCACTCGGGTTTATTGTTGCCCGCAGCATTGTATGACATGGCATACAGATCCAGGGCATTTAATGTACCCGCTATTTCTTTACCGGATGAATCAAGCAGTTTTTCATCGAGAGCAATCCAGACATTATTTTTGCCTTTGAATATCCGACCACTGATTGCACCAATCATGTAGGGTGTTCTGTTTTCCCTGGAGACGGATATGCGTTTTGCTTTTCCGTTACCTGGATACTCTATCCACCCCCGATTCTGACCGGTAAAATCACCATCCAGGTGATATATTTTGTTACTTTTAAGACCTACCACCCAGGGCACACCATCGCTGTCTATGCTGATATCCATGGCTTCACCACCACCTGAGACTTTCTGCCAGTTTTCGTAGACTTCACCAAACCAGTTACCGGTTGATTCCTTACCAATTTCCTTGTTAAGAAAGTAAATGTGCCCTTCCTTGTCGAGGATTACCGGCGTTTCACGATAGACATCGATAGCAACAGCACGACCATCATCGTTGTCAAACAACAATTGCCATTTACCCAGTTGTGGTGCACTGGCCTGGCTGATAGCTGTGAATGAAATTAGAAGAAGTAGAAAAACTGCAATTTTTGCTTTCATCTGTCAAGTCCTGGTATTTCTGCCTGGAGAAGTGATTATTAATATCCTATAAAGATAATCGCATAGATTCAAATAAACTGTGATGTTTTCTGGAAAAATTATTATGGTTGTGAGGGGGAATGAAACAAAACTGGTTGATCCTGGGTATTCAGCCCTGTAGCTGTGTCCGTATAGAAGTGACTGCCAAACAGGCGGCGGGCCTGGAAATGAACACGCAACAGGTAAGTCTCAACGCACCACTGCTGGACGAAGATGAAGTAAAAGTTGATGCCTATGAAGGTTTGCTCCTAGATGTGCCCACCGGAGAGTAGAGCGATTTTTGATAAGCCTGTTACACGATGGCGACATAGTCTTGATCCAGTTTAATAGATAAAATTACTGCTGTCCCGTTAACGCCACATCGTCATGCCGGGCTGGACCCGGTATCCAGTAAGTCGTTGAAACCGCTGGATTCCGGCCTGCGCCGGAATGACAACACCATTGGGTTCCCTGCATCCCAAGCACTACGA
>JAADJE010000017.1 GCA_013150915.1 Gammaproteobacteria bacterium | reverse complement strand
ACCGGCAACCCGGACACTGTTTGAATTGCAAAACCCGGGCAGGACCCATTTCAAAATTACAAATACTGATGCCAGTACACAATGGGTTTTCACCAACACGGGTCCCGCCTTCTTTATCAGTCTGCAGGGAACGGGGGGACCCGAGTTCAAGATCCTGAACAATGGTAATGCCATCCTGGCGGGCGTGCTCACCGAGAACTCGGACGTCAACAGCAAGCAGCACATCGAACCGGTTGATGGCCGTAACATCCTTGCAAAACTCTCAAAACTAGAAATTTCCGAGTGGAGTTACAAAGATGCACCCGCTGACCGGTATGTTGGCCCGATGGCGCAGGATTTCTATGCGGCCTTTGGGCTGGGGCGCACTGACAAGGGCATTGCCACGTTGGATTCCTCCGGTGTCGCACTGGCTGCCATCAAGGTCCTGATCGAGGAAAACGCTTCACTCAAAGAACAGAATGCGTCTATCTCAGAGCAAAATACAACCCAAAGCGCACAGGTTCAGGCGCTTGAAGAACGCCTGGCGTTATTGGCAAGCGATCAAGCCGGGATGCAGGCTGTTTTGACGAAAGTAATTGAGATGCAGCAGGCACAAAATGTTCTGACCCGTACCGTTATGAATTGAACGAAACATACATGTCACCACGCTATTCTCCGTTGTGTTATTCACCTGCCTGAGCGTGCAACCTGCTGCGGCTTGAATTGACTTAAAGCCCTTCGAGCAATTCGCCTGGAGACGGGACTCTGCATGCTGGCAGCAGATCAGTCGTGATAGAAGATAGCTTGTCATTCAGGTGGGTAAGTATTGTCCCGATGACGAAGGGGTCTTCAATACTGGCAATGATGCGTACATCACGACCGCATTTATCGCAAGTTTCGTTTTCAATATTGAAAACACGCTTCAATCGGTTTGCTCAGGTTATTGAGATCCTTTTTTCGGCAGGTGTTTGGTCGGGCTTATCGGGTGATTGGACCTTTCCGCATTTGCCGCGCCTGGCTGGCGTTACCCGTACCCGATATTTACTGTTGGGAGCGAAGACACCATGGAAACGGGTCAGGTTAACTCTGGGTTTAGGTACCAGGGAAACCAGCCTGGATATGACGTGCATGGACGCACTAATGCCGCGGGAGCATGGATGCGCAGGAACGGTAAAAACCAGTAGTAGCTGCAAAAATCCGCATAAATTCCTCCTGGAACCTGCCGGGCTTAACATGATCTACTGCGAGAAAACTGACCAGAAAAACCACCCTGCCCTGTCAAACAGAATAATTCCTTCATTTTTTGTACTTGTCGCTAATGTTCTTTCAGCAAGCCCCTTTACATTACTTCTGTTACGAAGTAATATAATATATCGGCACCAAAGTAATTGGGTAATTCGAACTGAATAATAAATGGCAGCAAGAACCAGATGTCTGGGAAGGAGAAATTCGTACCCAACTAGCCATTACAAGTGATTTTGCTTGGCAACATTCTGATTCTGCGCAGGAGACCTGAGGGAGTATATAAAATGAAACTACATAGAACATTAGTAGGACTGGTGGGCGTAGTGCTAATGATCGTAGGGGTGTTTTCAACAAGTAACGCTGAAGAGATCAATGTCGACACATCCGAACTGGAAAAAACGGAAAATGTTCTTGAGCTCGTAATCGTTACCGCACAAAAAGTGAGTCAATCCATACAGGAGGTTTCGGCTGCCGTTTCAGTCATGAGCGGTGACACGTTTGCCAGTATTGGCGCTACTGAGTTGGCTGACATTCAGGTTCTGGTTCCTTCGATACGTTTGCAAAAAGAGTCCGCATCTACAGAGATCTATATTCGTGGTGTAGGTTCTACTCTCGATCTCCCAATGATTGAATCACCAAATGCTTATAATATCAATGGCATATATATTCCAAGGGAGGTAAGCAGCGCCAGCGTGTTTGACATCAATCGAATCGAAGTGCTCCCGGGTCCTCAGGGCACGCTTTATGGCCGCGGTGCGCTGGGCGGCACAATCAACCTGATCACCAATCGACCGGGGGATGAATTTGCAAGCTCAGTGATGTTGGAAGTCGGTAATTACTCGCTGATTCGCGGGACCGCAACGTTGAATATGCCAGTCAACGACAAACTGGCGATGCGAGTGGCCGTGAGTGGTCACTATCGTGATGGCTATCTTAAGAGTGGAGCCAATTCCGCGGAAGATATTGCTGGCATGTTTTCGCTGGACTGGCAACCCAGCGATGATGTATCCGTATTTTTTTGGACTCATATCGAAGACAAGGGAGGATATGCAGATAATCTGTTAAGTAAAGGCTCTTTCTCGGACCCAAAAAGCCAGGCATTCCCACATCCGGGTGATCCGTGGAATGACCTGCTCGACGGTGATCTTGAGGGCTACGCCACCCTTGGCCCAATCGACAAGCGACCCAAAGACTGGCAGACCAAAATCTTCGGCGGTGAGATCAACTGGGATATCAACGATAATCTGCGGCTGACTTATATTCCATCATACCTTGATTTTGAATGGGATCAGGGTTACTGGATTACCCACAAGCCCGGGGATTTCGGCGAAGAAATCAAACAGACTACTCACGAATTGCGACTGAGCCATGATGCCGGTGACAAATTGAAATGGCTCGTCGGCTTGTATGCTTATCGTTTTGAATCAAAAGGCAAGTTTTTTATCAAGTTTGGTCCCAATGAACTGGGCGCCGGTCCGACACCCTTCTGGCTTAATGCCAATAATATACAGAATCATGTGCTTAAGGGTGCATCGATATTTGGCCAGGCCACTTATTCATTTACGGATAAGTGGCGTTTAGTATTCGGCGGTCGATTGTCAGTCGATGATCGAAAAGCAAACGGTTTTGTACCGGGACTCGTAGAGGGTACAACAACACCATCGAAGGAGCATATAAACCCTTTTACCGGCATGCCAAATTGGTCATGGGCAAGCAACGAAAAATGGAATAACTTTGACTGGAAACTGAGCATTGAGTCTGACGTCGGCAGAAACTCATTATTTTACACAACAGTACAAACCGGTTTCCAACCGGGTACCTTCGATTCCGTCCCGGGGCTGATTACTAAACCATCTGAACTTCTTGCATTCTCAGCAGGAATAAAAAACACTTTCCTTGACGGTCGCCTTATAGTGAACGATGAGCTGTTTTACTACGATTATACCAATCTGCTCACCCAGGCATGGGATGCCGCTACTGCATCCAACCGGTTGACAAACACTGATGCAACCATCTATGGAAACCAGTTTGACCTGAGCTATTTACCCTGGAACAACACCCAACTCAGATTGTCGCTTGCCTATCTGCATGGTCGCTATGATGATTTCGTAACTGCTGTGGGTGATTTCACGGATTTACAAATGCAGAATGCACCAGATTGGACGGCCAGCCTGGGTCTCGTGCAGGACTGGGAGTTGCAATCAGGCGGGTATTTGCGCTTTCAGATTAATTCAAGGTTTGAAAGCAGCTACTGGGGCGACTTCTCACATTCTCCGGGTCTTTACCAGGATTCATACACCAGGACAAATGTTTTGCTCGCCTACCATGCAGTCAATGAAGCCTGGTCACTGGGCGTTTGGGTGGATAACATTGAGAATCAGGCAGTCCAGTCAGCTGCGGCGCCGGGAAGTCCTTATTTCGACCCAGCCCCGGGCGCTGTATTCCTTGAGCCGCCTCGAACGTATGGTGTCCGCTTCACGGCTAACTTTTAGTTCACGAAAAAATTTGGACGTTTTATTATGAATGAAAGTTCTAAGAAAGAAATTGAACCTCAGATAGAGAATGACATCCCGGACTGGATAGTGGCTCTTTTTCGTGACATCGATTCGATGGATGCGGACGCGTTTGTCAAATATCTGATCGATGATGCTGTTTTTGTATACGGAAGTGGAAGTCCGGTAACAGGGAAAGAGAACATCAAGGATTTTCTCGGGGTGTTCTATGGCAACCTGACTGGGATATTACATCGTATTACACGTGTCTGGGAAACAGGTGAAACCATGTTTGTCCAAACGAGGTGTACTTATACCATGAAGGATGGCCGGGAAATAACTATCCCGGCCATAAATCTGTTTTATATGGAAGGTGACCTGATTAAGGATTACCTGATTTATGCAGATCCAACCCCCATGCTGGCGGCTTGAGAATGTTAAAAGACAAGGTAGTACTGATTACTGGAGCGGCCAACGGTATCGGACAAGCCACAGCACTCACAGTCGCCCGATATGGTGCCAAAGTCTTACTGGGTGATATTGATGAGGCAGGGGGCCAAGCCACCAAGAAAATGATCAATGCTGCGGGAGGTGAAGCAATATTCTTTTACGTGAATATTACAGATTCCAAGAATGTGGCCCGGTTTACAGAACACGCAGTAGAGCAGTTCGGTCGTCTGGATTGCGCGTTCAATAATGCCGGAATTGAAGGCAGCTATGGTACAACTGCGGAATACGATGAAAAAGAATGGGATCAGGTTCTCGATGTCAATTTAAAAGGTACCTGGCTGTGCATGCGTTCTGAAATCAAACATATGCTGGCTTTCGGTGGCGGGGCAATCGTTAATGCTTCTTCTGCACTGGGAAAAACTGGCATTTGGAATATGCCGGCTTATGTCGCTTCCAAGCATGCCGTAATCGGCCTGACCCGGGCGGCGGCGTTGGATCACGCGCAACAGGGTATACGGGTCAATGCGGTCGCTCCCGGCGTGATCGATACCCCAATGGTTCGGGAGCGTATTTATAATGCAGACCCCGACGCCGAGGCTAATTTGCTGCGCATGCACCCGATAGGCCGCATAGGAACTCCAGAAGAAGTGGCCGAGGCAGTAGCATGGTTGTGCAGTGATGCAGCTTCATTCGTTACCGGAACGACGCTGTCGGTCGACGGCGCCTACATGGCGAAATAGCTTATATTAGGAGGACAAAAGATGGAAAAGTTAAATCCATATATCGGACTCGCCGGACGGGTTCTAATCGCTCTCATGTATGTCGGAGCCGGCTTGAACTTTATTGGCGATTACAGCAATACAGCCGCCTTCATGGAGAGTAAGGGTGTCCCGGGTTATTTATTGGTTCCAACAATTATTCTTGTT
>JAADJE010000083.1 GCA_013150915.1 Gammaproteobacteria bacterium | reverse complement strand
TAAATCGTAATCCGTAAAACCTCACCCAATCTGTATACCGCTTTCTGCTAACCCATAAACATCAATCATTGCCAATACTTTATCCGGACAAGCATACAAACTAAGCGTCTGATTTTGCTGTTTTTTAACCTGTAAACAAGCCATCAGCAAAGCGACGAAGGCGCTGTCACAATCTGAAACTTGCTTCAAATCAAGCTTCATATCTTTTTGCTTACCCGCATGGGTCAGCAGGGTCCTGGATAGGTCATCAAGATAACTGAAAGTTGTGGCACCTGAAATACGGCATACTTCCCCATCGCACTCGAATGTCGGTTTCATTGTATGCTGTTCTTTTTCTGCAGATCAACAATCAACGCCGACAGCCCTTTGCGGCTTATGGTGATGTTGTAGGATTTACGAAAAGTGGTCACCAGGCTGATGCCGTCGATACGAATATCGTAGACCTTCCAGTTGCCGTCTTTTTTACTGAGGAGATACTCCAGCCTGACGGGGACAGCTGCACCAACATCGATCTCCTCCCGCACAATCATACCGTTCCCGTAAGGAATGGCCGGGATATATTTGATTTTTTCATCTGAGTATTGAAACAATGCCTGGGAATAGGTTCTCACCAGCAGTGTTTTGAATTCTTCAGCAAATTGATGCCGTTGTTCTGGAGTCGCCGCACTGTAGTGTCGGCCCAGGACTATTCTTGTTATGCGATCGAAATCAAAATGCGGGATGGCGATTCTGTTTACCATCTTGTAAAGGCTGCTACGATCAGCTTCATAGGTAGATCTATTGGTGGTAAATTCTCCCAATAATTTTTCTGATGTTTTTCTGATCAGTTCATCTGGGCCCATGGCCTGCGATATACTTCCCGTGCTAAAAAACAGTATGGAGACAAAGAGCAACTTTTTTATCATTTTTTAGTTCCTTCCGTTTAATTATTAAGGACAGATCTATTGATTCTGGATATGCCAGATTGTGATTCAAAAGCTGCCACATCAAGATAAAAATTCACACGGCCACTCCATGACATTCTGTCATCACAGTACCTGTCCATCCGCGGACTTCGTGGCTTGTGATTACGAAAATTCTCAATACAAAGCGGGTGGGCTCTGGATTCAACATAATTATTCATGGATTGTTAGAGCTGCCCTTATACAGTAACTGACCAATCAAGTTTTCCAGCACCACGGCCGACTGCGTTAACCGTATACTGTCACCCTCTTTCAGGTATTTTTTATCGCCGCCGGGTTCCAATGAAATAAACTGTTCACCCAGCAGACCTTGTGTATTGATCGATGCACTGCTATCAACTGGCAGTTTATTGTAGGCACCTGAGATATCCATGGTTACCTTCGCCTGGTAAGAAGCCGAATCCAGGCTAATCGCACCTACCCTGCCTATCCTGACACCGGCCATCGTCACCGGCGCTTTGACTTTAAGGCCACCGATGTTATCAAACTGTGCTTTCACCTGGTATGGGTTAGAAACGGAATCTGAATTCAGATTACTGACACGAAAGGATAAAAACAGAAGAACAAGGATCCCTGCAACGACAAACAGACCGACCGTAATTTCAATTAATTGTTTTTTCATATACCTAAGCAACCCTTAAGAGTTCCTCTATTCTACCGTAGGAGCATCGATCCTGCGGTAGATTATTTAGCCGCCGTATGATCCTTTCCTTGCTGTGACAGGATCCAAATCCTTTTCAAAACATCATCGATGTGAGGCTAAAATCTACGGCCAACACTAACAGAGAAGATAACACTACCGTCAGGGTGGTGGCCGCACCAACACCGGCGGGTGTCGGTCTCGCATCATACCCTATAAACACCGCAAGCAAACTGATCAAGGCACCAAAAACCAGGCTTTTGAACAGGCCGTTTAATACATCCTGCTGAAAATCAACACCTTCCTGCATGACAGACCAGTATACCCCCTGGTCGATACCCAGCACGTCAACACTCAGCAAATATCCGCCCAGGATACCGACTGCGGTAAACAGAATTGCCAGTATAGGGACTGATATCACACCGGCCAGAAATCGTGGCAGTAAAACCCTGCGTACGGGGTCTACAGCCATCATTTCCATGCCTGCCAGCTGCTCGGTTGCCTTCATCAAACCGATTTCAGCGGTCAACGCAGCACCCGCCCTTCCCGCAAACAACAGACCCGCAAGAACCGGCCCAAGTTCCCGGGTCAACGACAAAGCCACGAGTAGACCCAAAGACGATTCTGCACCAAAGTCCACCAGCGTATTATAGCCCTGCAATGCCAGAACCATGCCGACAAATAAAGCGGCAACAATGATTATCGGTAATGTCAGTACGCCTACATGGAAAAGCTGCTCGACTAAAAGCTCATAGCGCCGAACCGACGTGGGGATGTTGCCAAGCATCTGTATTAACAATATACAGGCACGGCCCGAAGCAGCGAGGACGGCCAGGCTGAATGCCCCGATACTGCGCACTGCACTGATCATATCTGTTCATCCTTATTAAACAGGTCATTAAAATAATCAGTAGCCGGATAATGAAAAGGAACGGGCCCATCAGGCTGGGCCTGCAAAAACTGCCTGACATCGTCACGCGCCGAATTCTGTATTTCATCCGCTGTGCCGCTGGCCAGTACCCGACCCTCACCCAACATATAGACAAAATCAGCAATTTGTATAGCCTCGCCAACATCATGTGTAACGACAATGGATGTAATCGACAGCGTTTTATTCAGTTTCTTTATTAGCTTGAAAATTACAGCCTTAGAGATAGGATCAAGGCCTGTGAAAGGTTCATCATACATGACCAATTTTGGATCCATAACAATGGCTCGAGCGAGTGCCACGCGACGCGTCATGCCGCCTGAAAGCTCGTCCGGCATCAACCTTCTGGCCCCGCGCAGGCCGACCAGCTCCAGTTTCATTAGAATCAACTGCCGTAAAACCGGCTCGGGTAGCCGGGTATGCTCACGCAGTGGAAAGGCAATATTTTCATAAACATCAAGATCACTGAGTAAGGCCCCGTTCTGAAACAACATACCCAGCCTCTTTCGCAATTCAAACAAATCCCGACGCCCCAGATCAGGTACCGAGAGACCTTCTACCAGCAAATACCCTGTATCCGGCCTCAAACGGCCACCGATTAATTCAAGTAAAGTCGTTTTACCGACACCGCTGGGCCCGATGACCGCCGTAATCTTGCCGCGTGGGACCGTAAGGCTCAGATTTGACAGAATGGGTTTACCGCCACGTTTCAGGTACAGGTCGGTCAGGGTTATTATGTTTTGGTTTTGACTCAACTTAAACGCCTCAAACACCCATCAGTTCGGTTAATATCCGTGTTTCCTGAGCTCTTTTCGGTGCGTCATTTTCGCTGGTATGGAATAATCCTGCTCGGCGTTGACCTGTCATCCATTGTTCTATTTCTGTCACTATTTCTCTTTGCACCGGCAGCGTTTCATCACTGATCAGGGTAACAAGAAAATTTCCTGAGGGTAATGGCTTAGGCTGGACTGACGGATACCAGACGCTACACACGCCAATACTGTCACAAATTTTATCCATTCCGCATCCGGCATAATCTACTGGCCCTGCATCCAGACAGATTGGGAACAGTTTCTGTAATGCTTCAATTTCAGTTTTCCGTGGTCTTTTTTCATCATTGCCTTTGTATTCAAGCACCAGGCCTGCCAGCCGGGCGGTAAAATCTACTTTCTGTCTGGCAAGTTCTCGAACGGTATCTGCTGACCGAACGTGCAGAACAAAACGAAATTCTTCATCCACTTCATCGAACAAGTCATCTTCTATTGCCTTACGCCATTCATGCACCGGCAGATAGACGCTACGCAAAAGCGTACTGTAGAAGGCTGCGCGCCAGTCTACCGGCAGGCCTTCTTCATAGAAACTCGTCTGCCAGGCATCATTATCAAGACCAAAGCTACCGATCATTAAATACTCATCACTCATTGCCCATCATCCTTTATCATCCTTTATCTACCTCTGATACAATCGCGCTGAAAAACACTGACACTGTTGTGACATCAACACAAAACGAAGTATCCTCTTTATGCTGCAAGCAATTCTGGCAATACTTATCGGCTTTATATTATTAGCCTGGAGTGCAGACCGTTTCGTTAACGGCGCGGCGGCCATTGCACGTCATCTGGGTATTTCACCTCTTATCGTGGGCCTGACCATAGTGGGGTTTGGCACTTCTGCACCGGAACTGGTCGTTTCCGCCATCGCCGCACTTGCCGACAACACCAGCCTTGCTATTGGTAACGCCATTGGTTCAAACATCGCCAACATCGGCCTGGTGCTTGGTATTACCGCCATTATTTCTCCATTACTCATCGCATCCTCTATCCTGAAGCGCGAGTACCCGCTGATGATAGCATCCATGGCACTGGTTTTTGTCATACTTATAGACGGCCAACTTGGAATACTGGAGGGCATTATTCTATTCGTCTGCCTGTTCGGAATACTTGCATGGACCATTTTCACTGGCATTCGTAAAGGCCGGGATCCCACCGCGGCTGGCGACCCACTGGAAACCGAGTTTGAATCTGAGCTGGCACTGGATGATATCATGCCAAAAGCAGAGGCAATATTCTGGCTGCTGGCCGGGGGAGTATTACTCATCATCAGTTCCAGAATACTGGTCTGGGGAGCCACAACGATTGCTACCTCTTTGGGTATTAGCGACCTGATAATTGGGCTGACGATTGTTGCCATCGGCACCAGCCTACCAGAAATCGCTGCATCCGTTGCCAGTGTACTGAAAGGTGAAAATGACATCGCTATTGGCAATGTGCTGGGGTCAAACATATTTAATTCACTGGGGGTAATAGGCCTGGCCGCGATAATCCGCCCTGCCACTGTCAGCACAGACGTGTTGTTCCGTGATTTGCCGGTAATGATTGGCATGGCCATACTCCTCTACATATTATTGTACAGCCATAAAGGAGAACCCCTTTTGTCACGACCATCAGGCTTTTTACTGCTATCGCTTTATATCGCCTACCTTGTCATACTTGGGGTTCAGGCGGTGTAAAAAAGTTAAAAGCTTAAAGTTAAAAGTTAAAAGCTTAAGACAAAAAATAGAACAACAAGGCTTTTGATTTACGACCTGGAACTTTTAACTTTTTACTTTAAACTTTTAACTTAAGTGCTATGACTGACGACGAACTAACCCAAGAAGGTAAAAAAGTCCTGCAGATTGAGGCCGATGCTGTTGCAGCGCTATCAGACCGGCTGACTGAAAATTTTGTCGGGGCCTGTCACGCAATCCTTGATTGCACAGGGCGCGTGGTGGTGGTTGGGATGGGAAAATCTGGCCATATCGGCAGCAAAATAGCCGCCACATTAGCCAGCACCGGCACACCCTCTTTTTTTGTTCATCCGGGCGAGGCCAGCCACGGTGACCTGGGCATGATTACACCGGATGACCTGGTCATTGCGATCTCAAATTCTGGCAATACACCGGAGATCCTCGCCATCCTGCCTATGATCAGACGTTTGTCTGTCCCACTGGTTTCGATGACCGGCAGCAAAGACAACCCACTGTGCAAACAGGCTGACTATTGCCTCGATGTAGGGGTTCAAAAAGAGGCCTGTCCACTTAACCTGGCACCGACTGCCAGTACCACCGCAGCCCTGGCTATGGGAGATGCCCTGGCCGTTGCCCTGCTCAAGGCACGCAACTTCACCGCTAACGATTTCGCCCGCTCGCACCCCGGCGGTGCGCTCGGCCGGCGCCTGCTGCTGTATGTCAGAGACATTATGCAAAGCGGCAGCCGTATACCCCTGGTAAGCATCAATGACAGCCTGCAGGCTGCCTTGCTTGAGATGAGCAGCAAAGGTCTCGGCATGACGGGTATCATCGACGAAGAGGGGAAGCTGGTGGGAATCTTTACCGATGGTGACCTACGCCGCACACTTAACAAAGGGGTCGATCTTTATTCAGCAAAAGTAGTCGAAGTGATGACCACCGACCCTACTGTCACGTCAGAGGACAGGCTGGCCGCCGATGTCGTCAATATGATGCAAGATCTCTCCATCAACAGTGTGCTTGCTGTAGACGAAAAACACCGTCCGGTTGGTGCGCTGAATATGCATGACTTACTGCGCGCAGGATTACTGTGATATCGGAAGGGATAGAACCCGATTTTTTCAGCCCTGACGAAGTACTCAAACGGGCAAGGAAAATACGTCTGACCCTATTTGATGTAGACGGGGTGCTGACTGATGGCCACCTCTATTTCAGTGACAATGGCGATGAAGGAAAAAGTTTCCATGCCCGCGATGGACTGGGTATCAATCTGCTGCAGCAAACCGGTGTGGCTGTGGGTATCATCACGGCACGACAATCCAGTCTCGTTGCCCACCGTGCCAGAGATCTTGATATCCAGCATTTGTACCAGGGCCGTAAAGAGAAATTCCCGGCCTATAAAGAAATTTGTGAAAAGCTGGAACTTTCTTCGGAGGAGGTCGCGTTTGTGGGTGATGATGTCGTTGACCTGCCCATCATGCTCGATGTCGGTCTTGCCATTACCGTACCGCAGGGACACAATCTGGTTAAACAGTATGCACACTGGACCACCCGAAATGAAGGCGGGTCAGGTGCGGCCAGAGACGTTTGTGAGCTCATCATGTATGCCCAGGGAACATACAGCAAAATGATGGAACAATTCTTAACAGTAGAATTCACTTCATTTTAGTGTGCGCCGCTTATTTAATGAGCCTCTGTGTCCCTGTGGTGAAGGACTTTAGGGTATTTAGCATTACAGGATGTTATGAGCTGGCTTGAACGCATCATTATTTTCAGTGTCGTTATTGCCCTTGTTGGCTTTACGGTCTGGATGCAATCTGACTTGCTGGAAGAGCCCGTAAACGAGGAACAGATAATCACCGAAAGCCACGACCCCGACTACTATATTGAAAATTTTACGGCTATTGGCATGGATACCGATGGCAATCGGCAGTACCTGCTCGAAGCTGAACGTATGGTACATTTTCCGGATGATGATACATCCCTACTGGATAAGCCACATGTTATACAATACGGATCCGGTCGAACTCCGACGCATATCTATTCAGAAACAGGGTGGGTCTCTGCCAATGGAGATGAAGTCAAACTAACCGGCAATGTGCGTGTCATCCGGGGACGTGATGGGACGGGCAGTGGTGGCGTTACAACGACGGATACACTTAATATAGTCCTGAAGGAACCTATTTCCTGAGCATACTGGAGAGAGTCAAATGAATGTTTTTTCCCGAGTCAAGCCCCTGCTTTGCATTGGACTTACCGGCCTTTTTATCAGCAGCCATGCGATCGCGCTGAACAGTGATAAAAACGCTCCTGTCACCATCGATGCAGACACCACAAGCATCGATTTTCGTACGGGCCAGCGGGTGCTTACAGGAAATGTTGAAATTACGCAGGGAACATTAAATATCAAAGCGAACAAAATTATCCTGATCTACAAAGGGGATGAAATTGATACTGTCACCGCCTTTGGCAACCCCGTCAAATTCAAACAGCTGCCGGAAGGCCATAAAGAGATCGTATATGGCGAAGGACAAACCTTGAAACTCGAACAGGCCAAAGATCTGATCACACTGATAAAAAATGCAAAAGTCAGACAGGGGACTAACATAATTACGGGTAAAATTATCTATTACAATATGAAAACCAGCAAGATGACAATCAAAGGACAGTCATCGGGCAAGAAAAAGAAAACTGGTACAGCCAAACAATCCTCACCCAACAAAATAGCGGGCAAGGCATCGGGGAAGAAATCTGAATCAGGACGCACCAGGATAGTCATTCAACCAGGAAGCCTGAAAAAATAATGGGTATTTCCAACCTGTCAACGCCGTCTGAAATATGAGCATTCTTTCAACAAAGGGCCTGCAAAAACTTTACAAGGGGATAACCGTTGTGAAAGGTGTGGATATCAACGTTGAGACGGGTGAAGTTGTCGGCCTGCTAGGCCCCAATGGCGCAGGCAAAACGACCTGTTTTTATATGATCGTCGGACTGGTGCGTCCGAATAAGGGTGATATCTGGCTGGATGACGTCAATATTACAACCCTGCCCATGCACCGGCGCGCCCGGCTGGGCATCGGCTATCTACCGCAGGAACCATCGGTCTTTCGCAAACTGACCGTTGAGGAAAATATCATGGCGGTCCTTGAAGTACAGCCCGATCTGACGAAAGCACAGTGCCGCGAACGTGTGGATCATCTACTTGAGGAATTTAATATCGAGCACAAGCGTGAGGCCCTGGGTATAAGCCTTTCGGGAGGTGAACGCCGACGCGTCGAAATAGCCCGCGCATTGGCGCTGGAGCCTTTGTTTATCCTGCTTGATGAACCTTTTGCCGGCATCGACCCCATCTCGGTAGGTGACATTCAGCAAATTATTTCACAGCTGAAAAATATGGGTATCGGCCTGCTGATCACCGACCATAATGTGCGTGAGACGCTTGGTATCTGTGACAGAGCTTATATTCTCAGTGACGGCCAGGTGCTGACTGCCGGTAATGCCGAAGAGGTTCTATCGCATAAAGAAGTCCGCGAAGTCTATCTCGGTCATAATTTCCGCCTGTAGGGTTCATCGGTCACACGGCTTCCATTTTCTGTCTACACTTAAGGCCGGGGACAACACTTGAACTCTCTCTATGTAGGCATTACATAAATAGATGGGGCCATATGAATCATTCTGATTGACAAGCCTCCGGTAGAGAGAGAATATGATCCAAGGGGGTCGTTTCAATATGACAAACATAAGCCGTCGCAATTTGAATAATGGTTGAGCAATAGCGGCAATCCAGCATGAAACAAACTCTGGAAATCAAACTTGGTCAGAAACTGGCTATGACACCACAGCTGCAACAGGCCATTCGTCTGTTACAACTGTCTGTTATTGATCTGAGAATAGAAATCCAGCTAGCCCTCGACAACAATCCTATGCTCGATACTGCTGATAACAACGACGCCACACAGGAACCCGAGGAACCGGATGATGAAGAGGCCTTTAACAACAACGAGAAGCTAAGCTCCAGCAAGAATGAACCGACTGTCGCCAAGGAGACTGATGATGTTTTTGAACAGGGAACCGCGGGCGATGAACTGAAAGAAGACTATACATGGGATGATGAAAGCTATATTCCCCGTAGTACAAGCAGTAACAACCGGGAAAATGACTGGAGTGGCATAGAAGTGGATAACCGGAATTCAACACCGACCACTCTGCATGACCACCTCGAATGGCAGATGCGCATGCTTTCCCTGTCGAGCCGCGATCAGATGATTGCAGGAACGATTATAGAAGCAGTGAGCGATGACGGTTATCTGACTCTCTCGATCGAGGATGTTACCCGATCACTGGATGCAGAACCCGCCATTGAGCAGGATGAAGTAATGGCCATGCTGCATCAAATCCAGAATTTCGACCCTGTTGGTGTTGCCGCTGTTGATATAGCAGATTCACTACAGATACAATTAAAACAGCTGCCTGATGACACGCCCTACCGGTCAACCGCCATGATTATCGTGGATAAACATCTCGACCTGGTAGCGCATCGGGATCTGACAAAACTTAAACGTATATTAAAGGGCAAGACGGCAACCCTGAGTGGCGCAATCGCACTGATTCAAAGCCTGAATCCCCGCCCCGGCAGTATCATCAATCCATCAGAGACACGCTATATCATTCCGGATATCTCGGTCAAAAAAATTAACGGAAGATGGCGTGCGCGCTTAAATGAAGATGCCATACCAAAACTTGAGGTGAACCGCTATTACCAGAGCTTGATAAAGCGAGGGGATAACAGCACAGACAATCGATACCTTAAGGAAAACCTGCAGGAAGCACGCTGGTATATAAAAAGCCTGCAAAACCGACATGACACGCTGCTGAACGTGGCCAATGAGATCATCAAGCGCCAACAGGACTTTTTCGAGCATGGCGATGAGTCGATGAAGCCGATGGTATTACATGATATTGCCGATGCGCTGGAATTGCATGAGTCGACTATTTCGCGTGTCACAACAAACAAATACATGCAGACCCACATGGGTGTTTTCGAACTGAAATATTTCTTCTCCAGCCATGTCAGCACAGTAGACGGTGGAACCTGTTCGGCCACAGCTATTCGATCCCAGATTAAGAAGCTGGTAAATAATGAACCGATCGGGAAACCAATAAGTGACAACCGCATTGCTGAGCTATTATCACAGCAAGGCATGTGTGTTGCCCGGCGGACAGTCGCCAAATACAGGGAATTGATGCATATTCCCCCTTCCAACCTGCGTAAATCGCTAACACTCTGATGGAGTCTTTCACTATGCAATTAAATATCACTGGTCAGCACATAGAAGTCACCAATGCCCTCCATGACTATGTCACCGAAAAGCTGGAGCGCGTCCATCGTCATTTTGATCACGTCACGACAACGCATGTCGTGTTGTCAGTAGAAAAAAGTAGACAAATTGCGGAAGCAACGATCAATGCCAGCGGTGCGACAATCCATGCAAATTCTGAAGATGGTGACATGTATGCTGCCATCGATGCACTGTCCAGTAAACTTGACCGTCAGGTCATCAAACACAAAGAAAAAATCAAGGATCATCGTAGAAATACGATTGCATAAATAATGTCAGTCAGTCACGCCAGTATTCACCACCCCCTCATGCATGGGAATAATCAACATGATGCGCCGGATATAGGGGCAATACTCGATCGTGGTGGAATAATCATAGGCCATCAAACTACCAGCAAAAAGAGGCTACTGGAACAGATCGCGAATATGCTTGCAGAACACTTGCCGAATATCGATGCCGGGCAGATCTTCAGTACCTTGATTGAGCGTGAAAATCTGGGCAGTACCGGGATCGGCAATGGTGTAGCCTTGCCCCACGGACGTATTGCCGGATTGAAAGAGGTTGTCGGGGTCTTCCTTCATCTAAAGAATGCGCTGGATTTTGATGCTGCGGATCACCTGCCGGTAAATCTGGTCTTCGCCATTTTAGTCCCTGAGGATGCGACAGAAGAACATCTGTATCTACTTGCTGGCCTGGCCGACATATTTCGTAATAATGAAAAACGGCGGGAATTACTGGAAACCACAGATCCATCCCTGATTCGAGAAATTTTTGATACGCCTGTAAATGCTGAGGATCACTATTGACATGCCCCCACACACGGCATTAACAGCCGGAAATGTCTATGAGTCCCACAAAGAACAACTGAAGTTACACTGGGCTGCAGGAAAAACCGGCAACGAACGCCGCCTCGAATCACCCAATGCCCGCTGGTCCGGCATGGCATTGGTCGGTTATCTGAACACTGTCCATGCCAACCGCGTTCAGATCATCGGCAATGAAGAACTTGATTATCTGAATCAACTGGACAAGCAGCACCACTCCAGCACGACATCCCGCATTTTTCATCAGCCCCGTACCGCACTGATTATTATCAGTGACGGCATGGCTGCGCCTCAGAACCTGCTGCCAATCGCAGATGAGGCCGATATGCCATTAATTGTGAGTCAGTTACCTGCACCGGAACTGATTTATCGTCTACAATTCTATCTCGCTCGTGCCCTTTCACCCAAATCCTCTATGCACGGTGTATTGCTCTCAGTCATGGGTCATGGTGTATTAATTATCGGTGAAAGTGGTGTGGGAAAAAGCGAACTGGCACTTGAGCTGATTGCCAAGGGACATCACCTGGTCGCAGACGATGCTATTTCTATCCGTCGCACCTCACCCGAACACCTGGAAGGTTACTGTAACCCGAAATTTAACAATTTTCTTGAAGTGCGTGGACTGGGGATACTCAATATTCGCGAGATGTTCGGTGGGGCAGCCACGCGTCTGACAAAACGAATTGAACTTATTGTCAATCTGCAGAGCATGGATCCTCAGCGACTAAGCACCATGGACCGCCTGCGCCAGGAGAAGAGCTACCGTAACATCCTGGGTATACAGATTCCTGAAATTACCGTCCCAGTCACGTCTGGTCGTAATTTGTCTGTCATGATTGAAGCGGCGGTTCGCAATCAGATTCTGGCGAACCGCGGATATAATGCGGTTGAGGATTTCATTTCAATCCAGCAAGATGTCATAAACTCAGACAACTAGACACCCTAAGCAATAATGGATCTTACTATAATCAGCGGCCTGTCAGGCTCTGGTAAAACAGTCGCTCTACAGGCTCTGGAAGACATAGGCTATTACTGTATTGATAATTTGCCTGCCAACCTGCTGCCGCATTTTGCTTCCAGCCTGATGTACAACCCTGATAGCCGTGCGGCTGTTGGCATAGACATCCGCAACCGTCATTTTCTGGAAACCCTGTCGGACAGTCTGGTGAAGCTTAAACGGCTTGGTATAGAATTTCGTATACTTTACCTGTCTGCCGATGAAGATACCTTGATCAAGCGATTTAGCGAAACGCGCAGACGTCATCCCCTGACCGATATGTCAATATCACTGGTAGAGGGGATACGTCAGGAGCATCAACTACTTGAGTCGCTAGCACAATCTGCCAATATGGAAATTGATACCAGTCACACTACCCCACATGAACTCCGCGGTCGGATTCGTGAGCTGGTGGGTACGTGGAGCGGTGGCACAATGATGCTGCAGCTTGTTTCATTTGGGCATAAGCACGGCAATCCCAGTGATGCAGACTTTATCTTTGATGTACGCTGTCTACCCAACCCCTACTGGGAAAAGTGCTTGCGGGAACAAACGGGTGTTGATCAGGACGTCATCGATTTTCTCAAAACAAAACCCTCGACTAACGCTATGATTGACCACATATATAACTTCCTGACCGAATGGCTGCCGGCTTTTGAGGCAGAAAACCGGAGTTACATCACTATCGCCATCGGTTGTACCGGTGGCCGCCATCGCTCTGTTTATGTGGCCGAGCAGCTGGCTGAGAAATTAAAAAATGATGATTCAACAATACACCTCCGCCACAGGGATTTGATATGACCGGCATCATTCTCCTTACCTATGGCCGGATAGGCTATGAACTGCTGGAGGCTGCAGGGCATATCATGAATCAGTCAGTTGGGCAGATCAAGGTGATTAGTGTCAATGATGACCCAGATACCGCAGACAAGCTTCCCGGACAGATAGAAGAGGCCATCAGGCAACTAAAATCAGTGGGGCAGTGCCTGATTCTGACAGACCTGCGTGGCTGTACACATTTCAATATTGCCCGGCAATTCGTTGAGCCATCCAGGGTTTCATTGGTCAGCGGGCTTAACCTGCCGATGCTTTTGCGTCTGCTGTATCACCGAGATGAAAATCTTGTGACACTGTCACATTTTGCCGAAGAGGGGGGCGTTATGGGTATATCCACAACAAGCGATACACCCACTACAGAGGGCAGGTTCCTGTGATCAGCGAACAGATCCGCATCATCAACCGGCTCGGTCTACATGCACGGGCAGCGGCCAGTTTTGTCAAACTGGCATCCTCCTACGACAGTGATATTTTTCTTGCCTACGGCGAACGAAGCGTCAACGGTAAAAGCATCATGGGTATTATGATGCTGGCTGCCTCACAGGGCACTGATCTACTGTTAGAGGTCAACGGGTCAGATGAAACTGCGGCGGCAGCGGCTCTGCTCGAACTAATCAATAATCGTTTTGGAGAAAACGAGTAATGTTGTCCATGCACGGCTCCGGGATCGGTAGGCTAATCGCTATTGGTACCGCCTGTGTTATGTCTCAGGAATCTTTAGATATTCCGGAATACCTGATAGCAAAAAAACACATCAGTGATGAAGTGCACCGGTTACGCGCGGCCATCGCTGCTACACGTGTACAGATGATCCAGATTCGCAAGCAAATTACTGTTGATTCGCCACCGGAAGCCACTGGCTTTATCGAGGCCCATCTTATGATGCTGGATGATCCGATGCTGGCGCAACAGCCGGAAGAACTCGTCACCCGTCTGCAGATCAATGCAGAACAGGCGATTGCCCGGCAAAGCCAGTCATTGATAGACGTTTTTGAAGCCATGGAAGATGAGTACCTACGCACCAAGGGTGACGATATCCGCCAGGTGGTGGACCGCATACAAAAGAACTTGATGGATATAGAGCCGATAAGCAGCACGGATATCAGTGATGAGTTCTCTGATCCGATTATTGTTTCACGTGACCTGGCGCCAGCGGATACCCTTGCCATGAAATCACGTAATATTCGGGGGATCCTGACCAATCTCGGCAGCCCGATATCTCATTCCTCTATCCTTGCTCGAAGCCTGGGCATCCCGGCTGTCGTCGGCCTGCACGCAGCTACCCGTTATATCCGCCACGGCGACAAGCTGATCGTTGACGGGCGTTACGGCGATGTCATTATTGCACCGGACAAAAATACACTGACGGCCTACCGTAAGCTGAAAAAACAAACACTGGCCCATACACGCAAACTTGATGCATTGATAAAAAGTCCCTCGGTCACACAGGACGGTGAACGCATCAACCTTCTGGCCAATATCGACCTGCCACGAGACACGCGTCAGGCACTGAATGTCGGAGCAAGCGGGATTGGTCTATTCCGTACTGAATTTCTCTATCTGAACCGGGCGGAAATTCCGACTGAGAGTGATCATTTCAATGCTTATATGCGTGTCATACGCCGTTTCAACAGACAACCTATCACTATCCGCACCATGGATCTGGGTGCGGACAAACAGCTGGGGAGTAATAGTGAAACAGCTCTCAACCCTTCACTGGGACTACGTGGAATAAGAATGAGCCTTGGCCGCCCGTCACTGTTTATTCCTCAGCTGCGTGCAATCCTGCGTGCCTCGGCTCATGGACGAGTTCGGATGATGATCCCGATGATGTCAAGTTTGCCCGAATTGTTTCAGGTGCTGACACTGATCAAGGAAACCCGCAAGGCATTGAGAGAAGAAGGGATCCCGTTTAACCCCAAGATGCAGATTGGCGGAATGATAGAGGTGCCAGCCGCTGCCATTGCGGCCGACCTGTTCGCCCCGCATCTGGATTTTTTTTCCATCGGTACCAATGACCTGATCCAGTACGCCCTCGCCATAGACCGTGTAGACGATGAGGTCAGTTATTTATATAACCCACTACACCCTTCCGTACTGAGATTGATTGAAATGACAGTACGTGCAGCCAACAGAGCTAAAATTCCGGTGACCCTTTGTGGCGAAATGGCCGGTGACCCGAAGCTGATCGAAGTCCTGCTGGGCCTCGGCCTGCGGCAACTGAGCATGGATCCCGCTAACCTGCTCGAAGCCAAGGCTATTATCCGGCAGCTTGATGTCAACAAGGCGAAAAAAGTTTCACGTAGATTACTTGCAGGGAAAGAAGTTTAAAGTTCCAAATCTACAGATTAAAACACCGCTGCCCCGTTAACGCCACATCGTCATGCCGGGCTTGACCCGATATCCAGTAAGTCGTTGAAACCGCTGGATTCCGGCCTGCGCCGGAATAACGGAATTGTTTGCCGGAATAACGGAGAGATGTTATCGATAGTCATGTCTCCAACACCATTGGGTTCCCTGCATCCCAGGCACTACGATAACGACAGCAAAATAAGATCAGGTTAACGGGACAGCAGTGAGATTAAAACCAAAAACCAGAATCGTGAGGTTGAGATTTACGAGCTGGAACCTGGAACTTGGCGCTTCTTTTATCCTTCATCTTTGACCTTGATCTGATAAACTCCGGCCAACCTTGAGCGGAGCCACATGACTGCAGCAAGCCCCAATAATGTCGAAGACCTGATTGAGCACATCATTACGGTGCTGAACGAGTCTGGCATCGAACAAATAAAGGACGATCTGCAGAAATTACACCCGGCTGATATCGCCCATCTGCTGGAATCCATCCCACCTGAAAAACGTGAGTTGGTCTGGCCGTATATCGATAATTCACGCCGTGGTGAAAGCCTGATTGAACTGTCGGAAGGTGTCCGCGAAGGCCTGATGGCCGAAATGGATAGCCAATCACTGGCCGCCGCAGTACAAAATCTCGATACCGATGAAATTGCCGATCTAATTCCGGAACTTCCCGATGACGTCATCGCGGAAGTATTGTATGTCGCCGATCGGGAAAAACGCGACCAACTGAACGCCGTCCTCTCCTACTCTGAGGACAGCGCCGGCGGACTGATGGATATCGATGCCGTGGCAATCCGCCCACGTGTCACCGTTGCTGTCACCCGCCGTTATCTGCGTATGCTGAATAAGCTGCCGGAGTACACAGATAAGTTGTTTGTCGTCGACCGTGATAATAAACTGATTGGCGCGCTACTGCTCTCCGATCTGGTTACCGCCGATGACACGCAGCGTATCGATGAGATCACCAACACCCGTATTCATACTTTTTCGGTTGAGCAATCACAAACAGAGGTCGCCCAGGCCTTCGCCCGCTACAATCTCATGTCAGCACCCGTGGTTGATGACGGACATCACCTCCTGGGCCGTATTACTGTTGATGATATCGTTGATGTCATTCAGGATGAGGCCGATAGACGCATCATGGCACCCGCCGGTCTGGATGAGGAAGAGGATATATTCGCACCGGTGATCCGCACCTCGCGAAGTCGCGCAGTGTGGCTGGGGGTAAACCTTATCACCGCCTTTATTGCCGCAGCGGTTATCGGTCGTTTTCAGGAAACAATCAGTGGCTTTGTGGCCCTGGCAGTACTGATGCCTGTGGTCGCAAGCATGGGCGGTAACGCCGGCATACAAAGCCTGACGGTTGTCATCCGCGGCCTGTCGAACGGCACCATCACAGACAAGAATGCAAACAAGGTTTTTATCAAGGAACTGCTGGTTGGCAGTGTAAATGGCCTTATCTGGGCATTGGTCGTAACAGCTATCACCCTGCTGTGGTTCAACAACCTGTTACTGGCAATGATTATTGGCGCTGCAATGATCATCACGATGACCAGCTCCGCCCTGTTCGGCGCCCTGCTGCCAAGCATACTGCGTCACATGGGCATAGACCCTGCCCTGGCAGGTGGCGTTGCACTGACGACCGTCGCAGATGTGGTTGGCTTTGTTAGTTTTCTTGGTTTGGCTACGATTTTTTTGGGATAGGTTCCAGGTTGTAAGTTCCAAGTTTGGAACTTGGAACCTGGAATTTCTTTACCCCCCGTCTTTCTTTCGAAACCAAACAAACAAAACTGGCAGAAACCAAAGAAGAAGTAACCCAAGAAACAGGCTGTTCCCATACCTGACATACGGTGTCAGACCTGTCATCGGGAGGACTTTCGCCTGCAAGACTGCGGGCACAAACTGTTCCAGTATCGAGGTGATTTCGCCTTTTTCGTTTATTACTGCGGTGAAGCCGGTATTGGCGGCTCTGACAAAATAGCGGCCGAATTCTTTTGCTCTTATCTGTGCCATCTGCAGGCGCTGGTGTGGGGCCAGTGAATCGCCGAACCAGGCATCCTCGGAGATATTGATCATGAACGCTGCGCCGCCGACGGTAGCTGTCAGCTCCTCACCAAAAGCATCTTCGTAACAAATACTGACCGCCACTGGCCAGCCTGCAAGCACTATATCAGGCTGAACGCCCTGCCAGCTGGAAAAATCTGACATCGGGATTTTCAGGTATTTGACTATCCAGCCAAATATCGGTTTCAACGGCAGAAATTCACCGAAGGGAACCAGGTGCTGTTTTCTGTAGATTCCAGCCGGCCCGGGCAAGCTGGCTTGACCGCTGATTGCGATGGCGGCATTGTAGTAATCGTCCTTACCAACTGTGTCGATAGTACCGATAAGGTAATCCGGCAAACTACCATCCCGCCTGCGTGGCAACGAGCGTTCAGGCTCAGGCAATGCATCTTGCCAACTATCCGGTACCGCCCCTTCCGGCCAGACGATGACCATACTTTCATTGACCACAGACCGGCTCAAATCTGCATATTGTGCGATGATTTTTTTTGTGGCCCCCGCTCGCCATTTTTCTTTCAATGGTACATTGCCCTGTAATAGTGCAATATCGACCTCAGCACCGGAGGGTTCGACAAACTCCAGTTTACCACTGAGCCACCCACCAATGAATATCGCGGCAAACAGAGTGGCTGCCAGAATTCTGTATTTTCCCTTATACCGTATTGCCGCCGCCAGCAGCGCCGATAAAATCGCTACAACCAGACTCATGCCATAGACACCCGCCAGAGGGGCAAAATTCATCAATACACTGTTGCTCTGTGAATAGCCCAGATTCAGCCAGGGAAAGCCTGTCATTAACCAGCCACGAAACCACTCCGCCAGCGCCCAGAACACCGGTGCAGCAAAAAGCAGGCGACAGTAACCCGGGCGAATCAGGCGCGCCTGTAGCCAACCTGCAATTGCGGGGAATAGTGCAAGATAGGCAACAAACAGAAAGACCAGAACTGCGGCCAGCGGTGCTGGCATAAAACCGAATTCATGGATCGAAACATAGACCCATGAGGCCCCCGTGCCGAATAAACCGAGGCCAAATAGAAACCCGAGCCAGGCCGCCCGTAAAGCCGTAGCAGTGGACCAGAAATAAAAGAGTATCGCAGGAAAAAGAATGGCCAACGGAAACAGTCCAAAAGGTGCAAAGGACAATACCAGGCTGACACCGGATGCAAAAACGATGGCATTCTGCCACCACGATTTGATCATACGGGTGTTTCCTGTGAGAGCTTCGGGCTCTCTATTTCTGTCAATTTGAGCAGATTGATGCGCCGACTATCGCAATGTAACACGGTAAAACGAAAACCGTTAATCTCGACAGACTCACCGCGTTCCGGAAGATAGGAAAAACTGTTAGTAACCAGGCCACCGATAGTCTCAAAGTCCCCTGTACCAAAACCACTGCCAAAGTATTCATTAAAATCGTCGAGTGGTGTCAGTGCCTTAACGACAAAACCATCATCCGTTCTGCGGATCATGCTGTCATCTTCGTCGTAGTCGAATTCATCCTGAATATCCCCGACAATCTGCTCCAGTACATCTTCGATGGTTACCAGCCCGGCAACGCCACCGTATTCATTCATCACAATGGCCATGTGATTACGGTTAGCACGGAAATCTGCCAGCAGAACATTGAGTCGCTTACTCTCCGGGACAAATACCGCCTCGCGCAGGATGTCTTTAAAAACAAATCGCTGCTTTTGATCGCTGTCAAAGTAACGCAATAGATCTTTGGCAAGCAGCACACCAATAACACTGTCGCGGTCTTCTTTTATCACCGGATAACGTGAGTAACCGTGCTCGTTCATCACTGGCAGGCAATCTTCCGGCGACACGTCCCTTTCCAGTACTACCATTTGCGAACGCGGCACCATAATGTCCCGCACCTGCATAGCGGATACCTGAAAAACACCTTCAATCATATCCAGCGCGTCAAAGCTGATAAGTTGATTCTCTGCGGCAGTGCGTAGAATCTTGATCATGTCTTCGCGTTCCATGGATTTTCCAAGCAGGGATAATCCTAATCGAGACAACCAGGAACGCAATCGGGGTCGTGGCTTTTTAAGTTTTCTCTTCATGCTTGCTACAGTTTCTGTTCATTATAGGGTGGGGGGAAACCCAGCGCGGTAATAATGCTCGTTTCCAGTGATTCCATCTCGTCAGTCCCCGGCTGATCAGTATGATCGTAACCGCAAAGGTGTAACACACCGTGAACCAGCATATGTGCCCAGTGTGCATCGGATGATTTGTGCTGTTCAACGGCTTCGTTCTGTACGACCGGTGCACAAACCACCAGGTCCCCCAAAACATTTGTTTCCATCCCGGGAGGGTCTTCATATGGGAAGGACAGAACATTCGTCGGTTCTGGCTTATTCCGGTAGCGGGCGTTCAATTCGGCACTTTCCGCCGCATCAGTTACCCGAATAGTTAGCGCCATGTTGTCACAGTGGCAGGCATCGGCAGCGGCATCCACCCAATTTTGGAATTTTGCCCTGTCGGGTATGCTGTTATCACTCATCACTAACTGCAGATCAATTTTCAGCGGCATTACCCTTACCCTGCACCGAATTCTTTTTATTATCGACGGCCTGATAGGCCTCAACAATCTTTTGTACCAACGGGTGCCTGACGACATCCGTAGAGTTGAAATAATTAAATTTAATTTCGTCTATCCCATCAAGAACGTCAATCACATGTGCCAGACCGGATACCTGCGAACGTGGCAGGTCGGTCTGCGTCACATCACCCGTGATAATGGCACGCGAACCACAGCCTATCCGTGTCAGGAACATACGCATTTGCTCTTCCGTCGTATTCTGTGCTTCATCAAGTATCGCCATGGCATCATTTAATGTCCTGCCACGCATGTAGGCCAGGGGCACAACCTCAATTATATGGCGTTCAAGCAGGCGATCGACTCGCTCAAAACCGAGCATTTCATACAGCGCATCATAAAGGGGGCGCAAATAGGGATCGACCTTCTGTTCAAGGTCTCCCGGTAGAAAGCCCAATCTTTCACCGGCCTCTACAGCGGGCCGCACCAGTACAATACGACTGACCTCTTCTTTTTCCAGCGCCTCAACGGCGCAGGCCACAGCAATGTATGTCTTACCGGTGCCGGCCGGCCCTATGGCAAAATTGATATCATTCGAGATAATATTTCTGGCATAGGCCTGCTGATGTGGATTACGCAGCCGGACTTTCGCGCGTGGCGTTCTGATGGTCATAATTTCATCAGCGTCACCTTTTCTCTGCGATAAATGCTGCAACGCAACGTGTACTGCAGCAGTATTCAGCTCTTCACCGTCCACCACATGCGCATACAAATCCATTACAACGGCCTCAACTTTATTCGTCATCTTCCTGCCGCCAAAGACGGTGAAATCTCCGGCTCTATGCATGATTTTCGTATCAAAATATTTCTCAATCTGTTTGATGTTTGAATCAAACTGACCACAGAGTGCTGCCAATATCTTATTGTTGGCTAACTGCAGAGAAAAATGATGAACAGGTTCAGACACACTCATGCTGAGATAATCATCCTGTCACACACTGAACTGGGATGCTGTGGGGAGTCTCTATGCCATCGGCCATGCCACGCAATGAATTCGGTAATGCATCGGTGATCCTGACATCCAGCATCTGACCAATATACCGAGACGAGCCAGCAAAATTGACTACCCGGTTATTCTCTGTGCGGCCGGATATTTCGCTGTCACTTTTTTTTGAGACACCCGATACCAATACAGTTTGAAGCGTACCCACCATATCCTGGCTAAACCCTGCGGCATTTTCCTGTATTTGCTTCTGTAATATGGCTAGGCGTTGTTTTTTCTCAGCCATCGGCACCGCATCCTCAAGCTCGGCCGCCAACGTGCCCGGTCGCGCACTGTAGATAAAGCTGAAGGAGTGATCGAAACCAACGGTTTCTACAAGATCCATCGTGGCCCGGAAATCTGCCTCTGTCTCGCCCGGGAAACCAATGATAAAATCAGAAGACAGACTGATACCCGGTGAGACCTGCTTCAGTTTTTCAATAATCTGCAGGTAATCCTGTGCGGTATACCCTCTTTTCATCAGCGAGAGTATCCGGTTCGAACCTGACTGCACGGGTAGATGCAGATGTTTAACCAGCTTGGGAATACTGGCATAGGCATCGATCAGCACGTCACTAAATTCCAGTGGGTGCGACGTGGTGAAACGTATGCGCTCAATACCCTCGACCTCAGCTACATACTGTATCAGTAGTGCAAGGTCGGCAATCGAACCATCGTGCCTGTCGCCCCGGTAGGCATTAACATTCTGCCCCAGCAGATTCACTTCGCGCACACCCTGTTCGGCAAGGGTGACAATTTCGGCCAGTACATCATCGAAGGGACGCGAGAATTCTTCGCCACGAGTAAAGGGGACAACACAAAAACTGCAATACTTGTTACAACCCTCCATAATGGAGACAAATGCCGTCGGCCCTTCTGCCCTGGGCTCAGGCAGGGCATCAAATTTTTCGATTTCAGGAAAACTGGTATCCATTACGCCACGATGATCCTGCAGGCATTCGTCGATCAACTGTGGCAGTCTGTGCAAGGTCTGAGGGCCAAACACAATATCCACATAAGGGGCTCGATCCAGGATGTCCTGACCTTCCTGACTGGCCACACAACCCCCGACACCTATCACCAGGTCAGGATTTTCCAGCTTCCATTCACGCCATCGGCCCAGCTGGGAAAATACCTTTTCCTGTGCCTTCTCTCGTACAGAACATGTGTTCAGCAACAACACGTCGGCCTGTTCGGGATCACCCGTCACAGAAAGCCCATGCGACTTCGCCAACAAATCGGCCATACGTCTGGAATCGTATTCATTCATCTGACAGCCGAAGGTCTTGATAAAGAGTTTCTGACCGGTTTTGATAGCCTCAGCGGGCCGGAATCTGGACATTAAAATGCGGAATAGTGTTTCGGACGAACAAGCTAACTGGAATCGCGGAAAAATGCCAGTAATTTAGAAAAAGTTTTACGGTTTACGCGTTATGATTTACGGTAAAAATAAAATAAAAACCGCAAAACTGTAGACATTCATTTCTTGTTTCCTGGCATTTGATTTCTCACAACACTGGACACCCAAAACATAATACAGATCCTTTTTTCATGATAGTATTACCCGATTTTTCGAAAAATACATGAATAGATGAAAAGCAAAGATGTCGTCTGGCACAAAACTGCCATAACACGTAAAGACCGCAACCAGCTACATGGCCACCGTAGCCTTATACTGTGGTTTACCGGTCTGTCCGGTGCTGGAAAATCTACCCTGGCTAATGCACTGGAGGCCCGCCTACACGAAGAAAGTTGTGCCACTATCGTACTGGATGGTGACAATGTCCGTCATGGTCTCTGTGGTGATCTCAGTTTCTCCGCTGATGATCGAGTAGAGAATATTCGTCGTATCGGGGAGATGGCAAAACTCTTTATTGATGCCGGCATTATCGCTATCACCGCTTTCATCTCACCCTTCCGCAGCGATCGTCGACGCGTGCGGGAACTGGTAGCCAACGATGAGTTTATCGAGATCTATTGCCGCTGTTCGCTGGAAACCTGCGAAAATCGTGATGTAAAGGGGATATACAAAAAGGCACGACGCGGTGAAATCAAGGATTTCACCGGTATATCCTCGCCCTACGAGGAACCGGAACTGGCCGAGATTATAGTGGATACGGACAAACACAATGTTGAGGAATGTGTGAACCATATTGTTGCCAGGCTGGAGTCTTTTGGGACTTTCCACAAGACCTTACCGGAGGGGAGTGCCCAGCAGGGCTGATACTTTTTCCTGGGCAATATTATGTTATTTGATTACTTTGCGTGCCTCAGTCTGGAGCAGACGCCACAAAAACGCAGAC
>JAADJE010000027.1 GCA_013150915.1 Gammaproteobacteria bacterium | reverse complement strand
GATCACCACGAATCAACAACGGCATGGCAATATTTTCCAGTGCGTTGAACTCCGGCAGCAAATGGTGGAACTGATAGACAAAACCCAGTGATCGATTGCGTAGATAACCGCGGGCCGCAGGATTGAGATCAGCCATGTTTTTACCATCAATTTCGACCCAGCCCTCCGTGGGTGTATCCAGCCCGCCGAGTAACTGTAGCAGGGTACTTTTACCTGAGCCGGATGCGCCGACGATGGCCAGTTGTTCACCTTGCTGCAAAACAAGATCGACACCCTTCAATACCTCAACCGGTGCCGGACCTTCGTTAAATGTTTTACTTAGGCCTTCACAGCGCAAGACTATTTGCCGCTTATCACTCATACCGCAAGGCCTCCGCTGGCTGGGTACGACTTGCTCGCCAGGCCGGATACAAGGTTGCCAATACGCCCATTAACAGGGAAACCGAGCCAATCATCCAGACATCGCTCCAGTGCAAATCCGAAGGTAGTTCGTTAATGTAATAAACTCCGGGATCCAGAAAACGGATACCAAACAGATGCTCGATAAAAGGAACCACTGTTTCCAGATTGAGCGAAAGGCTGACCCCCAGCGCAATACCCAGCAAGGTGCCGATCACACCGATCAAGGTCCCCTGAACCATGAAAATTTTCAGAATGCTGGTCGGCGACATACCCAGTGTGCGCAGAATCGCAATATCACTCTCCTTGTCCGTCACCATCATGACCAACGTTGAGACAATATTGAAGGCCGCCACCGCGACAATCAGCAACAACAGCAGAAAAATCATGCGTTTCTCAATTTTTACTGCGCGAAACCAGTTGGCGTGGTAGGAACTCCAGTCCCGAATCCAGTACTGCCCTAGTTCGGTTTTCTGCAGTTCAAAACGTACCTGGGGTGCACGGAATAAATCATCCAGTTCCAGTTTCAGACGCACACCCGAGACCCCGTTCTTGAGGTTAAATACCCGCCGCGCATCCGCCATATTCAACAATGCCATGCTGCTATCATATTCATACATGCCGACGTAAAAAATACCTACCACCGTAAAGCGTTTCAGGCGCGGCACCACCCCGGCCGGGGTAACCTGGGCGCTGGGCGTCACCAGCGTCACCTTGTCGCCCACCTTGGCATCCAGGATCCGCGCCAAATCCCGTCCCAGAATAATACCGAACTGGCCGGGAATTAAATCACTCAAATGTCCTTCGATCATGCTCTTGCCGACGTTGGAAACCGAAGGTTCCATTTTTGGCACGATACCGCGAATGATGCTGCCATTGACTCGGCTGCCGTGAATCAGCATGCCCTGCGCTTCCACGTAAGGTGCGGCGGCAATAACATGCGGTTGTTGCTTCGCCAGTTGCACCACATCGGACCAGCCTGGCAAGCTGTCCTGGTACTGGGTAATCGTCAGATGAGAAACCATATCCAGAATACGTTCGCGCACTTCTTTCTCAAAGCCATTCATCACCGACAAAACCGTAATCAAGGCCATTACGCCCAGGGTAATGCCAAACATGGAGGTCATCGAAATAAACGAGATAAAATGATTGCGGCGTTTTGCGCGGGTATAGCGCAGGCCAATAAAGAGTTCGAGCGGTTTATACATGGGCAGGCATTAAAGCACAAATTGAATGGATTATGAATCAGACCCGCATCAATCCAACAGGTTCATTAACAGCAGGATTCTGCTACGATGCCGTATTCTGAAGAACCCTCCCTCTCTGGTATGTTATTAAGCATCATTTTTGACTTTAATATCACCTATAAGGTAACGTCCACAGCAATAACCTGACCGGTTTACCAGGGTAAGCCAGATATTCCCTGATTAAACATTTGAGCTGAATATGTCCTATATCATGTAAATAGCTCAACTCTCCATCGAGGCAGACCGATAGTATGTCAATTATGTCGGCTTTTTAAAGAATGAAACCCCAAACAATCAAACATAACCCCAAGCTAAATGAGGCGAGAACGCCGGGACTCATGGAGTGGCTGCGGCGGACTGATTTCAATGATCTGGTAAGCAGTGAGATGCATTCAAGGGATTTCAATGGATCCCGTGCTGAGTACGTCTACATGCGGGTGCGCCTTCTGGCATTGGTATTTTCGGTACTTTCCCTGCTCTGGATCCCCATAGATGTATTCATTGTGCCCGAGGATGCTCTTGGATCTATCCTGACGTTGCGTCTAGCATACAGTGGACTGTTCCTTATTCTCGGCATGTTAACCTGGTGTCCGCAGAGCCTGGGTTGTGCACGACTGCGTCTCAGCACCTTTGTTCTTATCCCCTGCTTGTTCTATGTCGGTTCGCGCCTGATTTTTACTCATGATACTGACATAGAAACGGTATTAGTGGGGTATTCATTTCTGCCTTACCTGACCGTTGTTTTGCTTGCCATCTTCCCGTTGACGCTGATTGAAGGCCTCGGTTATGCCTCCCTGGTCGGCATCACGTTTCTGGGTAGTGAAGTTTATTTTGGTGGCTTTCTGACTATTTCGACGCTGGGCGATATCTGGTTGCTGACGCTACTAGCAGGCATTGCGGTATGGGCACAGCTCGCTCAATTGCACATGTTGCTCAGACTTTACCGGGAAGCAAGCCGTGATGCCCTCACCGGCCTGGTCAACCGCCGAGTACTGAATAAATGGTTGAGCCTCGAAATTACCCGGGCAAGACAGGAGGAAAGTTCACTTTCAATTCTACTTTTCGACCTGGATTTCTTCAAACAGGTCAATGATACTTATGGCCATCTGGCAGGTGATAAAGTGTTACAGACATTTTCCAGGTTGCTAAAAAGAGATCTGGTCAATTACAATCTGATTGGCCGCTACGGTGGCGAAGAATTCATGGCCGTTCTGCCTAACCTGGATGAATCAGCTGCGATGATAATCGCAGAGCGTATTCGCAAGAATTGCCATAGCGTTCAAACCCAGGGCTCTGAGGGGCATATTATCAGTTTTACCGTAAGTATCGGTGTAACTGGATTGCGCAACACGGATACCACTGAAACCCTGGTTCACCGTGTCGACAAAGGATTGTACAGCGCCAAGATGAAAGGTCGTGACACCGTGGTGCTGGCCGAATAATCAGTTAGCACCTCGGTGAAATATCTGGACTATGAAATTTGATCTCAACCTGTTCTAGATCATGTAATTAACTCAACTCCTCACCAGCTTGACCGATACATAAAATATATGATGGCATCAAGCACGAAAGCTCAAAAAATCGGGAAACCCCCGAAGCACAATGAGACAGAAACACCAGGACTCATGGAATGGCTACGGCGAACTAATTTTAATGATCTCGCCAACAGTGAGATGCACTCCAGGGATTTCAATGGCTCCCGCGCAGAATACATTTACATGCGGATTCGTCTGCTGTCTTTTATGTTTTCCATACTGGCCCTGCTCTGGATCCCCATTGATATATTTATTGTTCCCGAAGAGGCCCTTGGATCGATCCTCGGTCTACGCATAGCGTATAGCGGATTATTTCTGATTCTCGGTCTGGTGACCAAAGGCCCACAAAGTCTGTATTGTGCACGACTGCGTCTCAGCGCCTTCGTTCTCATCCCCTGTTTGTTCTATATCGGTTCACGCCTGGTTTTTAACGCAGATACCGATGTGGGGGGGGCCTTGGTGGGCTATTCTTTTCTGCCCTACCTGACGGTTGTTCTGCTCGCTATATTCCCGCTAACCCTGCTTGAAGGCATTAGTTATGCTTCTCTGGTCGGCATCACCTTTCTCGGCTGCGAAATTTATTTTGGCGGCCTGCTGACAATTTCAGCGCTGGGTGATATCTGGCTGCTGGTACTATTGGCCGGCATTGCCGTGTGGGCGCAACTTGCACAATTACATATGCTGCTCAGACTCTACCGTGAAGCGAGTCGTGATGCCCTTACCGGTCTGGTCAACCGCCGGGTTCTCAATAAATGGTTGCAACTCGAAATTACCCGCGCACGGCAACAACAACGCCCGCTTTCAATTCTACTGTTTGACCTGGACTTTTTTAAACGCGTCAATGATACCTATGGTCATCTGACGGGTGACAAGGTGTTGCAGGCTTTTTCCCGATTATTAAAGCGAGATCTGGCCAATTACAACCTGATTGGCCGCTACGGGGGTGAAGAATTCCTGGCTGTCCTGCCGGGCCTGGATGAAGCAGGCGCAATGGTCATCGCTGATCGTATCCGCAAAAACTGCCATATGGTCAAGACAAAGGGGCCGGAAGGTTGTCTTGTCAGTTTTACAGTAAGTATCGGTGTCACCGGATTGCGCGACATGGATAACACAGAAATCCTGGTCAATCGCGTCGACAAAGGTTTGTATAGCGCGAAAATGAAGGGCCGTGACATCGTGGTACTTGCCGAAGAACAGCCAGCAGAAAAACCGGAAGACTCAGAGAATAGTTAACAAGATCATAAACTCACACCGATAGTTCCACCGGTAGGCGGGTATACAAAAGTATCTGCGCCGTTGAAACCTGCGCCCGATAGGCCAGAATTTCGACCCCGGCAGCCGCTGCCTGACGCAAACTGTCTCCGTAGTCGGGATCAATCTCATCAGCCGGACAAAATAGCTGCGCATCTTCGCGAGTAACACAGAAAAATATTACCGCCCGTGCGCCCCGCTGTTTCATAAGGATCAACTCTCGTAGATGCTTGCGGCCCCGTTCGCTCACCGCATCAGGAAAAATTGCCCTGCCCGGCACCAATATGGCAGTAACATTTTTCACTTCTACATAGCAGATCTCATCCTCGCTTTGCAGCAGGATATCAATACGACTATTTTCATTTCCGTAACGCACTTCCGTTTGCAACTCAGCATAGTCCTGAAGCTCAGCGATCATCCTCGATTCGATAGCCTCCACAACTAGCCGATTAGCCAGCAGGGTATCCACGCCCACCAGAACCCCACTCTCGGTACTGGCTATGACCCAACTGTAGCGATATTTACGTTTCGGGTTCTGACTATCCCTTAACCAGATACAACTGCCCTCCCCGGTTAATCCCAACATGCGCCCGGTATTGGGCGTATGTACCGTAATTTCCTCTCCTGTTTCTAGCCGCACATCGGCCAAAAAACGCTTATAACGCCGAATCAGCGTGGCAGGAATAAGTTCAGGCGAATAATGCATAACGGTTAAAGATTGTTCATGGCGGACTAATTCTTCAAAATAGTTCAGGTTTTGCGTGTAAGCCTTTGATAGACTATTATTTTACACTATTCTTGCATGATAATGCTGCAAAGGAGATATGCATGCGCCGGCTGTTTAAATTATTCATTGTTTCCGCCCTTGTTTTTGGGCCATCCCTCCATTCGGCACAGGCCGAAACCCTCGCCATGCCCCAAAAAGCGCAAACGAATGCAGAAAGCTACAGCATTGATCTGCCGGGACGCGGCATGACAATGGCTGAAGTAGAAAAACGTTTCGGTCCCCCCGGCAAAAAAATGGGTGAAGTTGGCACCCCACCCATCACGCGCTGGATTTATGAAGACTTTATTGTTTATTTTGAATATCAGTATGTCATTCACGCTGTTGCCACTCCGCCTGCACCCTGAGAGAAAACCCGCGTAGATGGGGATTGAGGCATCCCGGACGAAGAAAAATTGTAAACAATGTCATTATTTTCAGAGCCTGAAACCCGGCCTATTCTTCCCGCCGAATGGTCACCACAAAACGCCATTATGCTGACCTGGCCCCATGCGCAAACAGACTGGCGGCTAAATTTGGCTGAGGCCGAATCGGTCTTTATCGAAATCGCCCATGCCATTAGCGCCCGTGAACAGCTGATCATCAGCTGTTGCGATGAACCCCATAAAAAATCTGTACTGAAAAAACTTAAGGCCAGAGGCATTCCCTGCAAACAGGTATCTATTTTCATTCACCCCTCGAATGATAGTTGGACACGGGATCATGGCCCAATAACGGTCATTGAAAATGGCCGTGCGCATTTATTGGATTTTGAATTCAACGGCTGGGGAGGAAAATACCCGGCACAAAAAGATAATCAACTCAATCGCGCCCTGTACCAAC
>JAADJE010000060.1 GCA_013150915.1 Gammaproteobacteria bacterium | reverse complement strand
AAGAATGATGACTTCAAGGCAAGAAATAATATCCTGGCCGCAGGCAGCCCGCGTCGTGATGATGATACTTACCAGGTGAGTATTTTTTCAACCTGGAGACCCAGACGTCAAATTGACCTGTCGCTTGGTTATAGTTGGATAAAGCGCGACTCGAGTATCAATAATCTTGATTATACAAATAATCGAGTTGAGGCCAAGGCAAAGTACAGCTTCTAATAACGTGAAATTGTCAGGCATCATAGCGGTGGGGTGTTTGGTGTGAAAGTGCTCCATGTGAATACTGAGGCACAACTGACAGGTGCAGGAATCGCGGCATACAGGCTGCACAAAGGACTTTGTTCATTGAACATAGATTCAATGATGTTGGTGAACAAGCAGGCACAGCAAGAAGAAGGGATATACGGGCCATCCAACAGAATTGACAAGGTTTCAGCACGTTTGGTACCGGTTCTCGACAGGATGCCTGGTTATTTATCCGCTCTCACTTCTGACAGGATATCAGCATCATGGGCGCCCAATCGTTTGTCGGGTCGAATTACCGCAATCAAGCCGGATATTTTAAATTTGCATTGGGTCAATGATGGGTTCATGCGAATAGAGACCTTGCCCTGTTTGAAGCAACCGGTTGTGTGGACATTGCACGACATGTGGGCATTTTCAGGTGGCGAGCATTACGTCGGTGATAGTCAGCGCTATAAAGAAGGCTATACCCGGGAAAACAAGCCGGCGGCAGAAACCGGTCTTGATATCAATCGATGGATCTGGCGTCGGAAGAAAACAGCGTGGGCAAATATCAGGAACCTGGTGATTGTGACGCCCAGCCAGTGGCTGGCTGATTGCGCGCGCGCGAGTGTTTTATTCAGAAACTACAGAGTGGAAGTGCTTCCAAACGGTCTTGATTCCGTGCGCTTTCATCCTATGGAGCACACAGCTGTTCGAGAGATTCTCGGGCTCCCGAAGAATAAAAAGCTAATCCTGTTCGGAGCTATTGGTGCGACCAGTGACAAACGTAAAGGTTTTCACCTTCTGTCAGAAACACTGAAAAAGTTCGAGGCAAAAACAAATTCAGATGAGTACGAACTGGTGATTGTGGGCGCCTCATCAGTCGATGAGTCTTTTCATATGAAAAGCCATTGTCTTGGCAGATTGAACGACGAAATTAGTATGGCTCTGGTTTATGCGGCGGCTGATGTCTTTGTTGCACCATCACTTGAAGATAACCTGCCAAATACCGTGCTGGAATCTTTGGCCTGCGGTACACCGGTTGTGGCATTCAATATCGGTGGTATGCCCGATATGGTTGCCCATGAGAAAAATGGCTTTCTGGCGCGTGGATTTGACACAGATGAACTTGCTGCGGGTTTGCAATGGGTTCTGGATGACGAGCAACGCTGGAAGAGTTTGTCGGAAGAGGCCAGAAAAACAATTATAGATTCATTTACCCTGGAATGTGCCGCAAACAGGTATCGGGATATATATGACGATATTCTCAGGTCAGCATAAGTAAGAGGAACGCTATGAAAATAAGTATTTTCGGCCTTGGCTATGTAGGAGCGGTATCCGCAGGGTGCCTCGCTCAGGAAGGCCACACCGTTATTGGTGTGGACCCCTACCAGCCCAAGGTAGACCTGATTAACAGTGGCAAGACCCCGGTTATCGAGCAGGACATCGGGGATATCATGGCGAATGCGGTGAAAGCCGGCAGATTGCGGGCTACCACTGATATACAGGATGCCGTGGATAATACTGATATGTCCTTTATCTGCGTCGGCACACCCAGTCTTATTAATGGTGGCCTGGACCTGAAATACGTTCGCAGTGTCTGTGAGCAGATTGGCCGGGCGATCAGTGATAAAGATGGATTTCATGTGGTGGTTGCGCGCAGCACCATGTTGCCTGGCAGCATGACTGATGTGGTTATACCCACGCTGGAGGAAGCTTCGGGGAAAAAGGCAGGCACAGATTTCGGTGTGTGCAATAACCCGGAATTCCTGCGCGAAGGCACGGCAGTCTATGATTTCTTCAATCCACCAAAAACTGTTATCGGTGAGACCGACGCACAAAGTGGTGACTTGCTTGCAAGTATTTACGAGAAGCTCAACGCACCATTGATAAAAACCGATGTACAAACAGCGGAAATGGTCAAGTACAGCGACAATGTCTGGCATGCACTGAAAGTAGGGTTTGCCAACGAAATCGGCAATATCGCCAAGGCGGTTGGAATTGACGGGCATGCCGTCATGGATATCTTTTGTCAGGATACCAAGCTGAACCTTTCTCCCTACTATATGAAACCCGGGTTCGCATTCGGTGGTTCGTGCTTGCCGAAGGATGTGCGCGCTTTGACATACAAAGCGCATACCCTGGATGTCGATGTACCAATTCTTGACTCGATTATGACCAGTAATCGTTCGCAGATTGATAAAGGTCTGCGAATGATTATGGAAAAGGACGGCAGGAATATTGGTATTTTAGGATTCAGCTTTAAAGCGGGAACGGATGACCTGCGTGAAAGTCCGCTGGTGGAAGTCATCGAGCGATTGTTGGGCAAAGGCTATAACCTGAAGCTGTATGACAAAAATGTAAAAATCGCCAGCCTTGTCGGGGCTAACCGGGATTACATCCTGAACCAGATTCCGCACATCTCCAGGTTGATGGTAGACAGTATTGATGAAGTCCTGGAGCATGCTGATACCGTGGTGATTGGTAATGGCGACAAAGCGTTTTCGAACATTCTGGACCGCTTGAAAGATGGACAGGCAGTTGTCGATCTCGTACGGATAACACCGGATACAATCCAGGATGCGCGTTATGATGGCATCTGCTGGTAAAAAACGTCGGGTACTGATAATTGTTGAAAACCTGCCTTCGCCCTTTGATCGCCGGGTCTGGCAGGAAGCCACAACCTTGGATGAGGCTGGATACGAAGTGTCCATCATTTGTCCGACAGGCAAAGGCTATGAAAGCAAACATGAGTTAATTGACGGAATTCATATCTATCGTCATAACCTGCCTCTTGAAGCCGAAGGGGCGCTGGGTTACCTGATGGAATATTCAGCGGCGTTGTTCTGGGAGTTTGTCCTAGCCTGGCGGGTATTGCTGACGCGAGGGTTTGATGCTATCCATGCCTGTAACCCGCCCGATAATATTTTTCTGGTCGGTGGTTTCTTTAAACTATTCGGCAAGAAATTTCTGTTCGATCACCATGATATCAACCCCGAACTCTATGAAGCGAAATTTGGACGCCGTGATTTTTTTTACAAGGTGATGCTGGCCTGGGAACGGTGGACATTCAAAATAGCGGATGTCTCTATTGCGACCAACGAGTCATACAAGCGGATCGCGATTGAACGTGGCGGGATGCCGGAAGAACGGGTATTTGTTGTTCGTAGTGGACCAAAGCTTGAGCGAATGAAAATCATGCCACCGGTAAATGCCCTCAAAAAGGGGAGAGACTACCTGGTTGGCTATGTGGGTGTAATGGGAGCACAGGAAGGTATTGATTATCTCCTGAGATCAGCACGCTATATCATTCATGAGCTAGGGCGTACGGATGTGCATTTTGGCCTGGTTGGCGGTGGTACATCGCTGGAGGAAATGGAAGCCTATGCGAATGAACTGGGTGTGGGTGATTACGTGACCTTCACGGGGCGTGTACCGGACCAGGAAATGCTGGAAATGCTGAATACGGCTGATGTTTGTGTGAATCCCGACGTTGCCAATGAGATGAACGACAAATCCACGATGAACAAAATAATGGAGTACATGGCGCTCGGAAAGCCAATTGTTCAGTTTGATCTGTCTGAGGGACGTTTTTCTGCGCAGGAAGCGTCTTTGTATGCGCGTGAGAATGACGAGCAGGATATGGCCAACAAGATCATTGAACTGCTGGATAACCCGCAGAAACGGGAGGAAATGGGGGCTTTTGGCAGGAAGCGGGTAGAAGAAGAACTGGCGTGGAATCATGAAGTACCCAAGCTTCTTCATGCGTATGATGTGCTTTTTGGGGCTTAGATAGACGATCTGAAGAAATGTCGCGCTTTACAGACAGGTGATAATAGCTAATTAACAACAAGTTAATATATTCACATGATTACCTGTCGCTGATTGGCTACAGTATTATCCGTTTTATCTGTCCTGAAGCGAAGAGTGTTTTTAGAACAGTTTAATAAGCTGCCTTTATTTCAAACAAAAGTATCGCTTATTAAATGTTGGCATGATACATGCTGTGACTAGATTTAATTATTCTCCAGAAGTCTTAGCAGGTTGTCATGTCTTTGTTTGCCCGTTTCCAGTCCACTGCAATATTCATCACTATTCTGTTCCTGACCGCCTGCGGGGGTGGAGGTGGTTCTTCCAGCAATGGAAACCCTTCACAGGCCCCATCCGTTGCCGCCGAGACAAATCAGTTGTTTATCGCCGGCGGCGGAATCAAAGGGCCACTCGCGTTTGCGACCGTAAAACTGTATGCAGCGGACACCCGGTTTGATGCGTTGTACGATTCTGCACGACCGCTGGCATCAGCCACTACCAATGCCTATGCGCAGATTACAGGGCTGCCGGTACCACGCGATGTCCGTCCACCGTACATACTGGTCATAGATGGAAGCAATGCGACTGACCTGAATACCAACGTTGCCCCCGTTCTGCATAAACTGGTGACAGTTATTACCCAGGCATCACTGGATGCAAGGCAACCAATTTTTGCAACCCCGTATACGACACTTGCCTACCATATGCTGAGGGCTGATGCGTCAAGTTCCGTCAATTCGTCGCTGTTTGAGCAGGGCACCCTGGCTAATTTCAGCAGCTTGAGTATCGAATCCGTTGGTTTTGGTATGTCTGCGACTATTATCGATGTGTTTACGACCCCCCCGATTCTTACCAGAGCGACAACAACGATTAAGGCTCAGCAACAGGTTGTACAGTACCGCGCTGCGATAGAGGCATTTTCTACACTGTTACATGATATCCATCTATCCATACAGGGTGTAACAAGCGATGAATTGCTGGAGCTGATAGGTTTTGATCTGTACGATGATGGCATGCTCAATACTATTCAATCTGTATGGGATATAGCCGGGGTATTGGCGCAAGAACCCATGACGCTTCAGATAGCGAACACCGTGTATCAAGTTAAAG
>JAADJE010000103.1 GCA_013150915.1 Gammaproteobacteria bacterium | reverse complement strand
ATAGCTAGAATCTTCGCCATAATCATCACCCAGATGGGGTACGTGAAGAACTATCAGGCAAGTCGACAGGAAAATTGACAGATAATGCCAAACGTATCAGAGCGGCCCTGTTTTGTACGCCTGTTTTATACATCACCCGCTTTACCTGGGTTCTGACGGTTTCGATGCTCACTTCTCGCTGTTCTGCGATAGTGCGGGTTTCATGCCCTGATACCAGCAAACGGCACACGCCTTCTTCTGCCGGTGTCAACCCGTAGAGATCAGCCAGGCCGCTGGTAGAGATGATTGCCACATTAGTGGGATCAATGGCGTAGACGATGGCGCCTTTATACTGATCTTCAATTTCATTTCCGGGGTCTCTCATCGGTGCCACGGTCACGATGTAGCTGTCTTTATCGGAACGTCGCTCTACTATCAGTAATTTCTCACTATCGATACCCTCACCTCGTGCCGTAGCCGCACAGACCCGTATAAGCTGGCCCAGGTCCGCACTGGATGCGGTGGTGACGCATAGACGCCCACGAGCGTTTCTGCTCAGGCCATCATTTTGCTCAAGAATACCCTCTGCAGCCTGATTTAATAAAAGCACCTCGCCATACTGGCTGACAAACAAGATACCCACGCGATAATGGTCAAGGGCACCGAAGACTGTATTAAAACGCTTCCGCAGCAGAGTGAAATCACGCCCCATCTCAACGGCTTGGGACAGGTGCGGAATAAACTGATTGGCATAGGTTATTTCTTCAGGCGTAGCTTCGCCGCGGGAGGAATCGTAACAAATGCTCACCATATTCCGCCAACCCCTGTTCTTGTTCAGGCGGCTTGCCAGGCGGTTAAATATGTCGAAGTTATCTCGAAACCAGAGTGATGGCGGGTATTGTTCAAGATAATTGGCATCCGAGTAGCCCATGCACTGGTATTCCTGCATAAAACCGGGCGCATCTGTTGAAAACAGCGCCTTATAACCCTCCTTTCCCTCAAGCCAAACCCGCTCAAAGTATTCTTTCATAAGCGCCTCAAAATCAGGATGATCCCGGAAACGATTAGATAAGCTGGTGTAATGATTTTCTTTGTAGAAGGGATCGACCACCTGAAGGGATGTCCCCGCTGCACCCACAACTTCGGCAAACTCATCCATCACGACATTCCAACGCTGTGGTTGTAATGCGGCATCGTAGATTTTTTCTATAAAGTGGAGCGCAGAGGCATCATTCATCCTTGATTACCCTTTATTAGATCTTTATTAGCCATTTTACTTCTTTAAGCCGCTGATTTTTTTGAACAAGATTAGCACTTTTCGTTCAAGATGGCGGCTTACCCTATAATAGAGCTTCCATAATAGAACTGCATCATACAGTATTCGTGCGTCTATTTAGCATATTGTGGGATTTTGGGTATAAACCCTGAAGGAAGGGAAAAGGAAGAAAGAACCTTCTTGACAGGTATTTTCCCTCAGCGTAATTTGGTAGCCGAAAAAATATAAAGTTGGATCCCGCCTCAGGAGGAATCATGATGGCAAAAAGAATAAGTAAAAATAGCCTGTACATTTTTATATACCTGCTTGCTATAACAAGTTCTATCTTAAGCGCCGAGTACAGCTTTGCAGATGAAAAGTCAAAGACTGTAGTGACTACGGGTGTTGCCATGGCTGGCCAACCGAATAGCCGCCGTAATGCAATCGAAGATGCCCTGCGCAATGCTGTTGAAGAGACCATGGGCACAATCGTCAGTGTAGGGCTACTGGTAGAAAATAAAGCCATTGTGAATGAAAAAATACTGAGCCGAACAGTCGGTTACATCCACGACTACAAGGTCTATGCAGAGGAAGAGAAAGGCGGCCTTTATCGTGTGAAAATTGAAGCCACTGTAAAACTCGGTAAGGTCAGGGAAGATATGAAGGCCGCTGGCCTCTTGATGAAACGCAAACAAATGCCACGTCTGATGGTAATAACCATGCCAAGGACAGACCCACAGGCCATTTCTCCCGGTAAGCAGTATGTCGATTCTGCGGCCGGTGTGGTTGAAGAAGTGTTTCTTAAGGAGAAATTCTCAATTGTCGATATCAATCAACACATCTCCAAACAAAAACTCGCGCAGGCCACAGCCAACCGTGACAAACTGATAGCACTGGCCAGGGATACTGGAGCTGAACTGCTGGCGCTCGTGGATGCTACACGTTATTTTGAACGCGACGTCAACCTTTATGGATCAAACTACCAGATTTTCCGCTCCGATATACAATTACGGGTACTTGAAACAGGCACAGGAAAAGTTATTTACTCCGGGAGCCGGCAAGGAGAGCCTTCTGCTTCGATGGATGCTATTTATGAAGCTGGGCGCGAACTTGCCAATGCGGCCATCGAATCGATACTGCAGAAATGGTCATCCGATGTAAACAATGCTACCACCTACAAACTAACCATCGCCAGAATAGATTTTAGCAATCTGGAAAAATTGGAGAAACAGATTAGAAATATTTCAGGTGTTGATAATCTTTATCGACGGGCCTTCGATGCAGGACAGGGGCGCTTTGATATTGAGTATCGCGGCACGGCTGATGCTCTTATAAAAAAATTGATAAGCCTTAAATCACCCGGCCTGTCAATTACCGGCATGAGCCAACAAACGATAGAAGCTGTCGCACAGTGAGCTCCGACAGTAAACGTATGTACTCAGTTCTTGAATCAGTTTTTATCCGTGGCATTCTTGCTTTCGTTTTGTTTCCGCTTGCCGTAAGTGCGGCTACTTCGGCAGAAGAATTGGGTCCAGTTCAACCACTACTGGAAAAATTTGACAACGGTTATATCAACTGGAAAAGTGGTGAATATGTCGCCAACATCAGTGCACCTGTGCCGGCTGAATACCGTGGAAAGGCCGTCAATCAGGCGATGGGAAAAGAACTTGCCCTGCGTGTCAGCCGGGCACTTGCAGATAGCGTCTTTTTACAAATTGTTGCCGATACACGTGTGGATGCAAAACACCGCCTTAGCCAGCTGATAAAGGATGATGCTGAGATAAAACTTGCCGGCAACATTCGCGGCAAAGAACTCTTTCAGCAAAAATGGGTAACCCGAGATAACAAACTCTGGCTGGAGGCCAGCTATCGCATATCCATGCACGGTGTTGACGGTGTCATCTCAAACATCTATAACGAGGCAATAAAAGCACGTCCAGTCAGCCAACCTGCCCCGACTAAAGTGCCTGCTGCCACATCAGGCGATACCAGCAACACGGAGACGGTGGTCTACATCGATGCCAGAGGTACCGGTCTGCAGCCAGCATTGTTTCCAGTCATTTTGGATCAGTCAGGCACCCCTTTGTTCGACCCGGCAGGTGCGGGTAAATCCTATGCTTCAGAGAACGGGACGCTTGAGTATGTGGTGGCAAAACCCGGTCAATCTCTCTCTTCTTTCTCTATGGGTTGGCTCATCCGCACATCGTATGCTGAAGAATCGTCACCTGTCAGAAAAAGAAAAAAACGCAAGCCCATGAAGGCCACTGAAGCGGAAGGTCTGCTGAAATCAAACATCATCGTGGGTAAAGAAGATGCTGAAAGAATGCGTCAGGCCCAGGCCAACGGTGAACTGAGTGCTCACCCTCGCATCATTGTTATTACCGATGGGACGGTTGGTGGCACAGAGGGTAAACTGGCTACACCCGACAGGTCCCTGGCCCTTCTCTCAGAAGAAAAATATCAGCCTGCCGCCAGATATAATGTCGGGCCCACAAAAGAATAAAATCCTTTTTATTTGCACTAAAATCGGTGGGGAATTTAGCCTCAGGGGATTCAAACTCATTGAACAAACAGATCAATAAATGGCAAGGCTTTTTCTTTCGCCTGCTGTTGGTGACCGTTGTCCCGCTGATTATTATTGGCCTCAATTCTACTGGCGCACTCGAGAGATTAAGCCTGATCGGCTATGACGGGCTATTCATGCTAAGGGGTGAGACGCCCGTAAACAATGCCATCTTTCTCGTTAAACAGGATGAAGCCAGTACCGATTTCTATAACACCCGCCTGTCCGATTGGTCGCGCAGCTATCATGCGCGCCTGGTTAGAAAACTTTCTGAAGCGGGAGCAGACCTGATCGTTTTTGATTACGATTTTTCGCGCCCCACCACTAAAAAAGAAGATGCAGCATTTGCCAGTGCCATTGCCGACGCGGGAAATGTAATACTGGCAAACCGGCTGCTGCCCAACGGCGAAATTGCCCAGCCGATTCCGGCCTTTTCTGATGAAAGCCTGGGCGAAGGTTTTTTTGACACCCTGCTGGACAAAGATGGCTACTGGCGCCGTATGATCTATATGAATTTAACCAGGGACGGTTATATCTATTTCTCACTGCCTATGGCTACCGTTGAAATCTATGAAGATTTTCCAGAAAGCCAGCGCATACTTGATGACCCGGATGCACTTGGCTGGGGACATCACAAACTCCCCTTCCCTGACATGTTGATCAACTATGCAGGGCCTGCTGGCCACTATCCATCCATAAGCTTTTATAAAATTCTTGAGAATGATTTCGACCCGTCACTCGTTAAAGGGAAAATAGTTCTTGTTGGTAACACGCACCGTCTGGGCAAGGATTTTTTCTCTGTCCCTACCGACAAACGGATGTCCGGGCTGGAGGTACATGCCAATGCAATCGCAACTATTCTTGATGACCGTTTTATAAAGCCAGTAGACAAATACTTGCTGATGCTTTTGATCATCATTTCTGGGCTGGCTGGTGGATTTGTTATCTTTCTTCGGCATCCTAATCTTAGGAGTAATTTTATTCTCATGATAAGCGGTGTTAGCCTAATCATGCTTAGCGCCGGATACCTTTTCATCTATCGGACAATCTGGCTTGATTTTGTCCCTCTGCTACAAGTCTTTCTTTTCAACATCAGCGTCGCAACGACTTACCAATGGCGCCTAAGCAGATTACGTGAAAATGAAATTCGAGGATTGTTTGGCCACTATGTTTCAAAAAATGTTGTCGATGCCATCCTGTCAGAAAACATTCCCATAAAACTCGATGGTCATCGTGCGAAAGTTACCTTATTATTTTCTGATATCCGTGGGTTTACATCAATCTCTGAATCACTTTCTCCCTCTGAGCTAGGACAACTACTCAACTTATATTTTGATGAAATGATTGCTGCTGTTTTCCAATATGATGATATGATGGCACTTTGGACAAACTGATGGGGGATGCCGTAATGGCTTTTTTCGGTTCGCCCCTTGAAGTCAGAGATCACCAGCGCCAGACCTGCCAATGTGCCCAAGATATGATACAACGCCTGGAGAAACTAAACTTCTCAGGCAAACTACCTGCAGGTATCACCATTAAGATAGGAATTGGCCTGCATACGGGTGAAGCGATAGTGGGGAACCTGGGTTCCAGTGAATTTGCAGACTACACCGTTATTGGCGATGCGGTAAATCTGGCATCACGTATTGAGGAACTCAATAAACGTTATGCGACAACAATAATCATCTCCGAAGATACATATCAGTACGTAAAAGACGACTACCTTTTTCGTGAACTTGACACGGTGCGGGTCAAGGGCAAAGAAGAAGCAAAACGTATCTATGAGATGATGCTGGAAAATAGTTCAGTCAACAAACGCCTGGTTGAACGCTATGAAGAAGCGCTTCAACTCTATCGGGACAAACAGTGGGATGCAGCGATTACCTGCCTGCAGCAGATACTCGATGATATTGGCGATGATGGGCCTTCGCAGAGGCTAATCAAAGAATGTGATAAATTACTGGCACTGCCCCTTGATGAGAACTGGGATGCAATTACAACTCTGGATGAAAAATGACCAAGTAACCTCTGATATAAATTATAAACGAATGAACTCAATTGACCGCAATGGGTCTACCCAGTAACACATTGTAGGAGCGACGTTCCTACGAACTAATTGAAATGCATAAACAATAAAGAAGGAATCTAAAATGAATGGAGCAGAACTTTTCGTCCGCTGCCTGGAAAACGAAGATGTTGAATATATCTACGGTATCCCCGGCGAGGAAAATATCGCTGTCATGGATGTGCTGCTGGACAGTTCAATCAACTTTATTACTACACGGCATGAACAGGGCGCTGCGTTCATGGCAGATGTGCAAGGACGTCTCTCCGGCAAAGCAGGGGTATGTCTGTCAACACTTGGACCGGGTGCTACAAATTTGATCACCGGTTTTGCCGATGCCAACATGGATCATGCACCTATTGTCGGTATTGCCGGCCAGGGCGCAACCACCCGCTTACATAAAGAAAGTCATCAAATACTGGACCTGGTCAACCTGTTTGAACCGATCTCCAAATACAGCACACAGGCGCGTGAACCTGAGATTATTCCCGAAGTTATACGCAAGGCATTCAAAGTCTCGCAGGCAGAAAAGCCCGGGGGGTGTTTTATTGACCTGCCGGAGAATATTGCGGGAGCAGAAGTCAGCGGCAAAGAACCCCTCAAGGTACAAAGTGCCAGGCAACCGACACCCCCTGAGTCGAAAATGATACAGGCTGCAGAACTCATTTCAAATGCCCGATTCCCGCTAATCATGGCCGGCAATGGCGTCATCCGTGGTAAGGCATCAGAGGACCTGATTGCCTTCGCAGAAAAGCTTAATATTCCGGTCGCAACCACATTCATGGCAAAAGGGGCTATACCTTTTTCACATGAGTTATCGCTCGGCGCCGTCGGCCTGCAGGCCAGCGACTATGTTTCCTGTGGCTTCGACCGGGCTGATGTGGTTATCTGTGTGGGTTATGATATCGTCGAATACCGGCCTGAACTCTGGAATCATGATAAAGAATCCAGATTGATACACATCGATCCTTCTGCCGCAGAGGTCGATGAATACTACATCGTAGAGTGTGGTGTCATTGGTAATATCTCGCGTGCACTCAATGGGATATCGGAACGTGCTACACCGAATCAGGAAAATAATGCTCAACATCTAAGACAAACAATAGTCGATGTTATTTCTGCAGATGCCGACAGCCAGTCCTTCCCGTTAAAACCACAGAAGATATTATGGGACATCCGCCAGGTGCTTAATCCTGATGACATCGTAATTTCTGATGTCGGCGCACATAAAATGTGGATTGCGCGCATGTACCAGGCTGAAAAACCTAATACATGTATCATATCCAACGGTTTTGCTTCGATGGGAATAGCCGTTCCGGGCGCCCTGGCAGCTAAACTTGAGCACCCTGAAAAAACCATTGTTGCCGTGACCGGTGACGCCGGTTTCATGATGAATTCACAGGAGATTGAAACAGCATTACGTATTGGGACAGCTATCGTTATTATCATCTGGACCGATGCTCAGTATGGTCTAATACGCTGGCATCAGATGCGAACCTTTGGTCGGCCCAGCCACATCGATTTCAATAACCCGGACTTCATTAAATATGCGGAAAGCTTTGGTGCAAAAGGCTATCGCATTGAATCGGTAAGCGACCTTGTGCCAACAATAAAAAAGGCAATTATGGATGATACGGTCGTCATCATTGATTGTCCTGTGGATTACTCTGAAAACATGAAGCTGACTGAAAAACTTGGTGAATTGGTCTGCCCCATTTAGACTCAGTCTGTGCGAATAAATTCACACCCGTATACTGGAGAAAACAATGTCTGAAAATTATCCTGTAATGATTGCTGGCGCTCGCAGTAGCGGCACACTGCCCGTTACATCACCCTATGATGGCAGTAGCATAGGATCAGTCGAAATCGCCAGTGCAGATACCATAGAGATGGCATTGCAAACAGCAAACAGACTCTATCGTGACAGGGATGGCTGGCTGAGCGGCGAGCAGCGTATAGCCGTGCTTGAAAAAACGGCTGTTATTATGCGAGAGCGTTTTGAATACCTGGCCATTGAGGCAGCGCGAGAAGGTGGCAAGCCCCTGATTGACTCTCGCGTGGAAATCACCCGCGCGATTGACGGTGTCCGGAATTGTGCAGAGCTACTGCGGAATGAAACCGGGCAGGAAATTGCCATGGGTGTAAATCCTGCCTCTAATGGACGACTTGCCTTTACCCACCATGAACCTATTGGTGTCGTTGTTGCCATCAGTGCCTTTAATCATCCACTAAATCTGACTGTCCACCAGGTCGGCCCGGCCGTGGCTTCCGGCTGCCCGGTAATAATCAAACCCGCCAGTGACACACCCTTATCATGTATGCGCTTTATTAGCATACTGCGAGAGGCAGGGTTGCCAGAAGAATGGGCACAGGCCTGTGTGGTCGATGAGAACACGACCGCTGAGAAGCTAGCCTGTGATTCCCGTGTGGCCTTCCTCAGCTTCATCGGCAGTGCCAGAGTCGGCTGGATGCTACGTTCAAAACTGGCCCCCGGCACAAGATGTGCGCTGGAACACGGAGGCGTAGCACCCGTCATTTTAGCTGACGATGCAGATATTGATGATGCCATGCCACTTATTGCCAAAGCAGGCTTCTACCATGCAGGACAGGTATGCGTATCAGTACAACGTGTTTACGCACCGGCTGACAAGGCTGAACAGATTGCCAGTCGTATTGCCGATTTGGGTAATGCTATGGCAGTGGGTGACCCGACATCAGAGTCTACCGATATCGGCCCGCTGATCCGTTCGACCGAGGTTCAACGGGTCGATACGTGGGTCAAACAGGCTGTCTCAGATGGGGCCAGGCTACTAAGTGGAGGCAGCCCAATATCTGAGACATGCTACCCGGCAACGGTGCTACTTGATCCGCCTGATAAATCAACGATAAGCCAGAACGAGATATTCGGCCCGGTCATCTGTGTCTATTCCTGTGATGACATGGAACAGGCAATGAAGCGTGCAAATGCACTCCCCTATTCTTTTCAAGCGGCCGTTTTCACAAAAAACATTGATACAGCGATGTGGGCCTACAAAAGGCTCGATGCAGCGGCAGTCATGGTCAACGATCACACGGCATTCAGAGTAGACTGGATGCCCTTTGCCGGCAGGCGGGTTTCAGGTTACGGCACGGGTGGCATACCCTATACATACCGGGATATGACGGTAGAAAAATTGCTGGTTATCCGTTCGAGTGAAATTTAAGAGGTTAAGAAGTTGGAAGTTGGAAGTTAAGAAGTTGAAAGTTGAAAGTTGGAAGTTGGAAGTTGAAAGTTGGAAGTTGGAAGTTGGAAGTTGAAAGAAAACCCAATGACGATTTTGATTTGTTTTGTACTTTTAGCTTCACGGCTGTCCCGTTAACGCCATATCGTCATGCCGGGCTTGACCCATTAACGCCATATCGTCATGCCGGGCTTGACCCGGTATCCAGTAAGTCGTTGAAACCGCTGGATCCCGGCCTGCGCCGGAATGACGGAGAGATGTTATCGATATTCAAAATAAGATCAGGTTAACGGGACAGCAGTGTTT
>JAADJE010000114.1:27945-30623 GCA_013150915.1 Gammaproteobacteria bacterium | reverse complement strand
CTTGATAGGATGAACTGAAGTTTCAAGTTTCAAGTTTCAAGTTTCAAGAATGATAAATCTAGAACAGAAAGACTAAAAGCATTTACCACAGTTACTCTGTGGTTAACTGATTTTAACTTCGACTTGAAACTTGAAACCTACGACTCTAACCCACAAACCGGACAGGCAGGATCTTTCTTAAGTTTCAATTCATTGAAACGCATAGCCATCGCATCAAATAATAACAAACGCCCCTCCAGAGTGTCTCCTATGCCGATTATAACTTTGACTGCTTCTGTCGCCAGCAAGCTGCCGATAACCCCTACGGCCGGGCCCAGTACACCGCTGCTGGTACATGTCTCATCGTCATAGGCATCCGGCTGGTACAGGCACTGGTAACAGGGTTTGTCTCGCATATATCCATTGAATACAGACAATTGCCCTTCCATACGAATGACTGCCCCGGACAGCAGTGTTTTCTTATTCTCCACGCAGGCCCGGTTGACGGCAAAACGTGTGCTGAAATTGTCACTGCAGTCGATCACCAGATCGGTATCAACCACTGCAGCATTCAGTATTTCGCCCTCAAGTCTTGATGCCACAGCCACCACCTGACAATCGGGATTGATTGCCCGTAAACGCTCAGCCGCGGCCTCCGCCTTGGATTGTCCCAGCACAGAACTATCGAATAGTATCTGTCGCTGTATATTGGATATTTCAACAGTATCGTCATCGTAGAAATGAAGTTTGCCAATTCCCGCAGCTGCCAGATAGAGTAAAACCGGAGACCCCAGTCCCCCAACCCCAACTACCAGCACACTTGCATCAAGCAAACGCTGCTGACCGGCAACATCAATCTGCGGCAACAGAAGATGCCGTTTGTAGCGCAATAATTGGTTATCGTCCATGAGGGAATGTTATCTCAAGCAAGCGTTTCTAACCAGTAGATAAAGCTTCACCGGTCATGACGGAAAAAAAGCCGGTTATCCTGGGACTGTGAAGAGTCGGTAAACATTTGCTACACTGCGTCATGCACTCACTGCCCACAGTAAAAATTATGATTTCAAGGATATTATTTGTATTCCTCAGCTTCACACTACTGCTGCCTGTAAGCACGCTGCATGCCCAGTCTGTGACCATAGATAATTCTGAATACAGAAAGAAGATCATGCAATACCTCGCTAGTGACTACTTCATTTCCGAAGGTGTTGGCCTGAAAAAGGTCTACATCGGACAAAGTGTCGAACAGCTCGTTAGACAGCTTGGCAAGCCAGCCAATAAAAAGAAACAAGGTATGTTCACAGGGACGGTTGTCTACTCTTATACCCTTGATAATGAAACCGCGATACAGGTGGGCATAAAGAAAGGAAAGGTTCAAGCCATTGCGCTGGCGGGTTCAATGTCATCACAGTACACAACGATAAAGGGTGCCCGCTTTGAAATGCCCGCATATGAGATTATAAATTATTATGGTGGCGGTACATTAAAAAATAACAGATTACTTTATCAGAACCAGGGTGTTCGCTTTGATTTCAGTAACGGCAAACTTCGGGAAATCCGAATCTTCCCCCGACAATAATAACCAGTACTCCATCAATACAACCTTAACGGAGTACTCGCATGGGAATAGAGATCGAACGTAAGTTTCTGGTAAAAAATAATTTCTGGAAGGCCAGCGCAAATAACGGTACTGATTTCAAACAGGCTTATCTTACAAGCGGCGGACCCTGCTCAGTGCGCGTACGGAAAGAAGGAAACAAAGCAAACCTGAATATCAAATCTGCTACACCAGGCATTATTCGACAGGAATTTGAATACTCTATTCCGCTCGATGAAGCCGAAGAATTGCTGTCTCTTTTCTGTTCCACTGCTGTCACCAAAAAACGCTACGAGGTCGACTATGCTGGTAAAACCTGGGAAATCGATGTCTTTGCAGGGGACAACAACGGACTGATTGTCGCCGAGATTGAACTCAATCGCCCTGATGAAGGTTTTGAACTGCCGCCCTGGGCTGGTAGCGAAGTTTCTAATGAAATACGTTATTACAACACCGAACTTGCCCGGCATCCATTCTGTACGTGGGAGAACAGTCAGTGGGAGGGTGATTCAGACTGAAAAAGACAATAGCGCACCTCCATACTTGCCTGGTAAGTATCACCGGACTATGATGCGGAAAAGGGAATAAAATAATATGGCAATTCTGTCCAAAGACAGGAGATGAACTTCGACAAAATGAAAGACCTCCCTGTCAACTTTCATTCCAGCACATTGCCATTTGATGGTAGCAGAGACTATGTCGAAGAACTTTACCAACAGTATCAGTCAAACCCGGCTTTAGTCTCTGATGACTGGCAAACCCTGTTTGCCCTGCTTGACGCCGACAACGTACAGACACCCGCCGACGGACTCACCGACAAATCTCTACAGGTAAGTTCTCTTGATAACCTGGCGGCATTTAAACAATCCGCCGTACTCAGGTTAATCAATGCCTACCGTGTGCGTGGGCACCAACAGGCGGACATCGACCCAATCGGAACACTTGCCCGCCCTGATGTTCCTGATCTTGATCCAGCCTTCCACCATTTAACTGATGCCGACATGGATACTGCCTACCATACCGGCTCATTGTTTGCGCCTGATTCGCTGCCCCTGCACGATATTATTGACCGAATTCGCAAGATTTATACTGGCAGCATTGG
>JAADJE010000114.1:23708-27931 GCA_013150915.1 Gammaproteobacteria bacterium | reverse complement strand
TATGCATATTGTCAGCACCCGCAAGAAACGATGGATTCAGCAACGGCTCGAAACAAACATTAATCCTACGCCTCAAAGTAAGCAGAAAAAGATTCAACTGCTCGAACGCTTAACCGCCGCCGAAGGCCTGGAACACTACCTCAATTCCCGTTATGTCGGACAAAAACGATTTTCTCTGGAAGGGGGTGAAAGCATGATTCCCCTACTCGATGATCTGCTTCAACATAGTGGCCGCCAGGGTGTAAAAGAAATCGTTCTCGGGATGGCTCATCGTGGCAGATTAAATGTCCTGATCAATACCATGGGTAAAGCACCCGATGAGTTATTCAGAGAGTTCGAGGGCAAAAAAGAAATTAATTATGGTTCAGGGGACGTGAAATATCATATGGGTTTTTCCTCTGACATCGAGACAGATGGTGGGCCTGTACACCTCGCTCTAGCATTTAACCCATCACATCTTGAAGTAATTGACCCTGTAGTAATCGGAGCAGTCAAAGCAAGACAACACCGATGTAACGACGATGCACACGAAACGGTGCTGCCTGTATTGATTCACGGCGATGCCTCATTCTCTGGGCAGGGCGTGGTAATGGAAACCCTCAACATGTCCCTGACCCGGGGCTTTCACACGGGTGGCACCATTCATCTGATTCATAACAATCAGATAGGTTTTACCACTAGCCACCCGATGGATGCGCGTTCGACCCCGTACTGTACCGAAGTCGCAAAAATGGTCGAAGCGCCCATCTTCCATGTCAATGGTGATGACCCTGAAGCAGTCATTTTTGTTACCCGACTGGCACTCGATTATCGCAAGCAATTCAAGTGTGATGTTGTGGTCGACATGATCTGTTATCGGCGTCATGGCCATAGTGAAGCCGATGAACCCTCGGTGACACAACCCGTTATGTACTCACTGATTTCGGCTATTCCGACCACTCGTGAGAGCTACGCCAGAAAGCTGCAGGCAGAGAATATCATTGATGCTGAAACGGTGAAATCGCTACAGGATACATACCATGACAAGATCCACCGTGGAAAGATTGTTGCGTTAAATATATTACAGCACGCTAAACACCCATACATAGTTGACTGGTCAAAATATCGCAATAAGGATAATAACGGGCTGGATGAAACCCAGCTTGATACATCCGTTGAACTCGAACGCATCCGGCATCTGTCCGATGATATGCAAAAACTCCCAGCGGGTTTTACATTACACCCGCGCGTTGCACAGATCGTTGGTGATCGACAAAAAATGGCAAGTGGTGGCCTGCCAGTCAACTGGGGCTTCGCCGAGGCCATGGCCTATGCCAGTCTGCTTGAAGAAGGTTTTGGTGTCCGTCTTAGCGGACAGGACAGTGGGCGCGGTACTTTTTTTCATCGTCATGCCATATACTACGATCAGAATACAGGCGATGAGTATATTCCGTTGCAGCACATCGGTAATGAAACTTCTCGATTCCAGATTATCAACTCACTTCTATCCGAAGAAGCCGTATTAGGTTTTGAACTCGGTTACGCCACGGCAGAGCCTGCAACCCTGGTCATCTGGGAGGCACAATTTGGCGATTTTGCCAACGGTGCACAAGTTTTCATCGACCAGTTCATCAGTTCCGCAGAAAGCAAGTGGGACAGGGTCACTGGACTGACACTGTTTCTTCCACATGGCTTTGAAGGTCAGGGACCGGAACATTCATCAGCCAGACTTGAACGATTTCTGCAACTCTGTGCTGAGTGCAATATGCGCGTCTGTGTACCCACCACGGCGGCACAGATTTTCCATCTGCTAAGAGCACAGATGTTACAGAACTTCAGGCGACCACTTATTATCATGAGTCCGAAGAGCATGTTGCGCAACCCACTGGCGACATCCTCCATTGATGAACTGGCCAACAGTAGCTTTCGAGAAATCATCCCTGAAAATAAGGAATTAAATCCGCAACAGGTGTGCCGTGTCATTCTCTGTACGGGTAAAGTTTACTATGATCTTTTTAGTGCTCGAGAAGAAAAAGAAATCGATGATATAGCTATTATCCGTATTGAGCAGCTGTATCCCTTCCCTCGTAAGCTGCTGATCAGCGTGATGGCAGAATACCCTGCCGCCAGTTCCATTGTATGGTGCCAGGAAGAACCAATGAATCAGGGAGCATGGTACCAGATTCGGCATCACCTGGAGGCCTGTACAGGAAAAAATCACAAACTGAGCTATTGTGGAAGGGCTGCCGCCGCCGCACCGGCAGCGGGTTCTTACTCACTGCATATGTCGCAGCTGCATGCGTTTGTGGATCAGGCGTTGACTTTGGAGGCAGTTGAAAGCTAAAAGTTTAAAGTTTAAAGTTTAAAGATTAAAGGGGAAAGGGGAAAGGGGAAAGATTAAAGACTAAACTTTTAAGGAGTTTTGTGTGGGAATTGAAATTAAGGTGCCGGTATTGCCTGAATCCGTGATGGATGCCACGGTAGTAAAGCTGTATGTGCAGCAAGGCGATGTGGTGGATCGTGATGCGCCTGTGATGGACCTTGAGACGGATAAGATCGTGCTTGAGGTTCCGGCACCCGAAAAAGGTGTTGTCAGTGAAATAAAAACTCAAGTTGGCGCTACCGTAAAAGCAAATGAGGTTCTCGTGGTACTGGATAATAGCCAGAAAACAAAGGCGAGCGAGAAGAAACCCAAAGTTATACAGAAAAATGAAAGGTCACCCATGCCTGTAGCGAGTCCTGCGGCAGAAAAAATTGCGGGTGAAAACAACATCGACCTCTCAATACTAACGGGTACTGGCAAGGGTCAGCGTATTACGAAACAGGATGTACTTAATCTTATCGGTCAACAGAACATTGACCTGTCGGACACAAAAAAAGTGAAAGACAAAACTGTTACACCCGAAACGGTGCCGTCAGCAAAGCCCTCTACAGATACATCGCAGAAAACTGAAAGGCCTCAACGGCGAGAGCCTATGTCCCGCCTGCGGCAGCGTATTGCACAGCGTCTACTACAGGCCCAACAGGAAGCGGCTATACTCACAACATTTAATGAGATCAATATGCAAGCTGTAATGGATGCCCGGGTTCATTACAAAGGTGAATTTGAAAAGCGCTATGGCGCACGCCTTGGCTTTATGTCATTTTTTGTTAAGGCCTGTGCCCAAGCGCTACAGAACTATCCCATCGCCAATGCTTCCATTGATGGCAATGACATAATCTATCATGACTACATAGATATTGGCATCGCTATCAGCTCACCGCGGGGACTGGTTGTGCCTGTCCTGAGGAATGTTCAGAATTCCAGCTTTGGTGATATCGAAACACAGATTCTTAAAATGGCTCAAAAAGCACGTGACGCCAAGCTAACTCTCGACGATCTAACAGGTGGAACCTTTTCCATCAGCAATGGCGGTGTCTTTGGTTCCATGTTATCAACCCCCCTGCTAAACCCACCACAAAGCGCGATACTTGGCATGCATAACATCAGCCCGCGTGCAATGGTTGAAAATGGTGAAATTGTTATTCGCCCAATGATGTATCTGGCGCTTTCCTATGACCACCGCCTGATAGATGGCCGCGATGCGGTGCAATTTCTGCTGAGTATCAAACAGGATCTGGAAGACCCCTCCCGCCTCCTGATAGGCCTGTGATGTGGGTGAAAAGAGTGTTCAAATGGAAAAACATTTCGACGTAATTGTGATTGGTGCAGGGCCTGCCGGGTATGTTGCGGCCATACGCTGTGCCCAACTAGGTATGAAGACAGTCTGTGTCGATGACTGGCTCGATCAGCAGGGCAAGCCAGCACTAGGAGGCACCTGCCTGAATGCAGGCTGTATACCCTCCAAGGCCCTACTGGAAAGTTCTGAATACTACGTCGATTTACTGGATTTATCGGTGCACCCTGGTATCAGCGTCAAAGGTCTAAGGCTTGATCTTGAACAGGTACAGGCTGAAAAAAATCGTGTCGTTAACGAACTTATAGCCGGGATCGATTCTCTGTTCAGGGCGAATGGGATCACCTCTTTTTCAGGCCGCGCCCAACTGCTGGCCGACAAGCAGATTATAATCACTCAGAAGAACAGCAAAACCAGCAATAAAATTTCTGCCAGTAACATCATCATTGCAACCGGCTCACGTCCCATAGACATTCCTGCAGCAAAAATGGACGGGGAATTAATTGTAGATTCACAGAGTGCTCTGAACTTTGACCAGGTGCCCGAACGCCTGGGTATTATCGGTGC
>JAADJE010000114.1:0-23594 GCA_013150915.1 Gammaproteobacteria bacterium | reverse complement strand
GGCGGCATACAAAACCCAGGGACTGGATATAAAAACCGGGGCCTGCGTCACAGCAAGCCTGGTCCATGATAAAAACGTTACTGTCTCTTTTACCGAGTCGGATGAATCGCATGTGTTGGAAGTAGACAAACTGATCGTTGCGGTTGGACGCCGACCTTACACAGAGTCCCTGGCACCTGCTGAGACTGGTTTACTGATAGATGAAGGTGGTTTTATTCATGTCAATGAACATCTGATGACCAACCTTCCCGGTGTCTATGCCGTGGGTGATGTCGTCCCTGGCCCCATGCTGGCGCATAAGGGCTCAGCCGAAGGAATCGCCGTCGCCGAACACATTGCCGGCAACATTGGCCGTGTCAATTACAACACCATCCCATCCATTATCTACACAGAACCCGAAATTGCCTGGACCGGTCGAACTGAAGACGACTTGAAAAAAGCTGGCATCAGCACCCGTAGTGGTAGCTTTCCATTCACCGCATCAGGCAGGGCGAGAGCCATGCGCAAAACTTCAGGTATGGTCAAAATCATCACCGAAGAAAAGACTGACGAAATCCTGGGTGTACACATAATCGGTGCACATGCCTCGGAGCTAATCGCCGAAGCCGTGCTGGCAATGGAATACCGCGCCACTGCAGAAGACCTGGCCCTGACCATCCACGGCCACCCCACCCTGTCAGAAGCCGTGCATGAAGCCGCACTGGCAGTAAATGGTGAGGCAATTCATATTGTTAATAGAAGTCTTAGGTCTTAGGTCGTGGGTCTTCATGATTCTGACTTACGACCCACGACCTACGACCTTGTTTCAGCAGCAAGGACAGTATTGCGCAACAACATCGCCACAGTCGTAGGCCCCACTCCACCGAGTCGTGGTGTAATCCAGCCAGCTACTTCTGCAACTGACTCATCGACATCCGGCAGTAGCCTTTTGCCCTCCCAGCTGATACCACCGCTGATCACGGCGGCACCCGGTTTGATCATTTCGGGCATGACTATGCTGGGGACACCGGCGGCAGAAATAACAATGTCTGCACGTCGTGTAAAATAGCCCAGGTCTTTAACGCCTGAATGCACGACAGTCACGGCCGCATTTGCACCTTCCTGTTTCGTTGTCAGGAGCAATGAAAGGGGACGGCCCAGTGTAGGCCCACGGCCAATAATGACGACCTCTTTGCCTGCCACTTCGATGCCATAATGCACCAGAATTGCCTGTATCCCTGCCGGTGTGCAGGGCACAGGGCCGGTCTCCTGCAACACAAGTTTACCGAGATTAACCGGATGCAGGCCATCCGCATCCTTGGCTGGACTCATACGCATCAGGGCCTCATTAAAATCCAGGCTCTTTGGTACAGGGTACTGAATAATATAGCCGTCTACCTGATTATTATTGTTGAATGTATCGACCGCATCGAGCAACTCCTGCTGGCTGGAAGTAGTGGGAAGTTCCAGATGAAATGAGAGAATACCTGCATTCTCACAAGCCTCGTGCTTCTTTCTGACATAACTTGCACTGGGGCCGTCGCTACCAACGAGTATCGTACCAAGTCCCGGCTGAACACCTTGCCTGGCCAGACCCTCTACACGTTTACGTACATCCGCAATTACGGCCTCTGCGACTTCTATGCCGCTAAGTAATCTTGCAGTCATTGGTTTCTCTATTAATTGTTGCGTAGACGGGTGACTTTATTGCTGACTATTCTAGAATGCAGGGGTACTAAAAGGCAATATTTGTATTAGTTTCAAGTTCCAGGCTTTTTTACATATACCTGGTAACAAAAAAACTCTGTGTACCTCCATGCCCTCTGTGGTTAACTGATTTTGGCTTCAACTTGACACTTGAAACTTCATATTTTTAACTATTAGCATTAATTACCGTCACTTTTAAGATGCTATAATCTTCTGATCTAATAAAATTGACCGAAAAAAGGACAGCTGTGAAAAATGTTTTATTATTTATATTCCTGCTAGGCAGTGCCCCTGCTTTAGCTGAGACGGGATATATCACCGATCAATTAAAAATCACACTGCGTAGTGGTGAAAACACAAGCTTTAAAGTCATCCGTATGCTGCCCAGTGGAACGGCAGTCAAAATATTAGGTCGCAACAAGCAATCCAACTACGCAAATGTTCGCCTGGCCGATGGGACAACCGGATACGTGCTTAACAGGATGATACTAAGCGAGAGACCTGCACGTGAACGGCTGGCTGAAGCTGAGCAGAAACTGGTTGTACTGCGTCAGGAACCCGGGAAATTAAGCCGCCAGCTTGAGGCCCTGCAAGAAACACATGCGGTATTACAGCAAAAATTTACAGAGATGGAAAATGAGAATAACACACTCAAACAGGCGCTCAGCAGGTTAAAAAAAGTGGCTCGCGATCCCTTACGCGTAGCCAGTGAGCGTGATGATGCCGTCGAGCACAGCCAACAACTGGCTGATGAGCTTGATATGCTCAGGCTAAAGAATCAACGGTTAACGGATAAAACTGAACAGAACTGGTTCATGATTGGCGCCGGTGTCATCATTGCCGGTATTATTCTCGGTTTACTTCTTCCTCACATGAGAATGAAAAAAAACCGATCAGAGTGGGGTGATTTTTAACTTCAGTTTTCAAAACTATATCTTCTCCGAACACTGAAAACTTCTTTAACCACACTTAGACTCACCACAGTTCAAACATGTCATACAGCCGTCCATCTTAATGACTGCCTTGGTATGGCATTTCGGACATAGCTGCGCGTCCGGTGGGAAATCGCTAATCAGCTGTTCTTCTGATAACGGAGTGTTGTCTGCCCTGTTTTCAGCCCCAACTGTCATGGAATCGTATTCAACACGCTTAGCCTGCAGGTGTTTGCGTACGCAATCGTCCATATCATCTGCCGGGATCATACCGATTATTTTCATGTGACATTCGATGGCATCACCGATTTCAGCCACCAGCGAGGGCATGTATTTCCCTCCTTTTTTGAAATACCCGCCGCGTGGGTCGAATACGCTGTGCAGTTCTTCAACTAGAAAAGTCGCATCACCGCCCTTCCTGAATACCGCTGAGATAATTCTTGTTAAGGCAACGATCCATTGGAAATGATCCATGTTCTTCGAATTAATAAAAATCTCGAATGGCCGGCGGCGCTCATGTTCCGTACCCTGGTTAAGGATAATATCGTTGATCGTCACGTAGAGTGCGTGTTCGGAGAGGGGCGTCTTGATTTTGTAGGTCGAACCAACCAGCATTTCGGGGCGTTGCAGCTTTTCATGCATGTGAACAACATTGGCAGAGTTATCCTGTTCTCCCCCTGCAATTCCAGTCCCCTCTCTATTACGTTGATGCCCTGTATTTTCAAGCTCATCCCCATCCGCTGATTTGCCCGCGATGGAGTAGCCTACAATCTTTTTTTCAATCTTTACTGACATGTTAATAACTCAGTTTCAAGTTTAAAGTATAAAGTTTAAAGTATATGGCGCGTGACCAGTACTTAGAACTTACCGTAATACCCTTCTTTCATTGCATCATACAGATTCGCTGCGGTGTGGGTTTCACCATCATATTCAACTTCTTCATTGCCCTTTAATTCCACTACTTCACCGTCATCGAGCTTAAAGCGATATAGGGTATTTTCCAGGTCTTCTTCTTTCACCAGTACGCCCTGAAAGGCCTCAGGATTGAAGCGGAAGGTAGTACAGCCTTTAAGCTTCTTTTCGTGGGCATAGAGGTAGATATCCTTGAAGTCTTCAAACGGGAAATCAGTTGGTACATTGGCCGTTTTCGAGATTGATGAATCGACCCATTTCTGGGCGGCGGCCTGCACATCTACATGCTCGCGTGGACTAATGTCATCGGCTGAAACAAAATAATCCGGCAGGCAGTTTGCACCGTCTGTCGCCGTTGCTGAGGCATCAGGATTTATCCGTTCACGGTAGGCCAGCAGTTCGTAGGAAAAGACATCAACTTTTTCCTTTGTCTTTTTCCCTTCGCGGATAACATTACGGCTGTATTGATGGGCAAAAGAAGGTTCGATACCATTGCTGGCATTATTTCCCAAGGACAGACTGATTGTCCCAGTCGGCGCTATGGAGCTGTGGTGTGTAAAGCGTACACCCGTCTCGGCAATACGGTCTGTCAGTGATTCATCAAACTGTTGCATATATCGGCTGTATTTTGCCAGCAGAACACGACCCGTTATCTTATCGCCAACGCTGTAGCCACCCTGCCTCATTTCTGGTCTCAACTTAAGCATCTCAGCGCTTATTTCGTATACCTCGTCGAGTATCGGCGCCATACCCTTTTCTTTCGCCAGCTCTATGCCGATTTCCCAGCCGACGGCTGCCATCTCTCTAGCAACACGCTCTGTGAATTCCAGACATTCTTTGCTGCCATAGCGCATACGCATCATAGTACTGCTGGAACCCAGGCCCAGAAACCCCATACCATGACGACGTTTACTGAGAATTTCATTGCGTTGCTCTTCCAGCGGCAGACCATTGATTTCCACTACATTATCAAGCATGCGGGTAAACACAGCCACCACCTCACGAAACCGCTGCCAGTCAAACGATGCGTTGGCCGTAAATGGATTATCCACAAAACGTGTCAGATTGATGGAACCCAGTAAACAGCTGCCATATTCTGGCAAGGGCTGCTCGCCGCATGGATTTGTCGCCCTGATATCCTCACAAAACCAGTTATTGTTCATCTCATTAATGCGATCGATGAGAATAAAACCCGGCTCGGCAAAATCATAGGTGGAAGACATGATCGTATCCCATAAGCGCTGAGCACGAATGGTTTCGTAGACGCGGCAGGCCACCTGGTTCAGGTCATTGGTCGTATAGCCTTTTGTGGTTGGCCAGTGACGCCACACTATCTGTGTCTCTCTGTCTTCAATTTCATGTTCGGATGCAGGAAAGACCAGATCCCAGTCGGCATCATTTCTGACCGCCTGAACAAAATCATCCGTGATCAGGCAGGACAGATTGAACTGGCGAAGTCGACCATCTTCACGCTTGGCACGGATAAATTCTCGTATGTCAGGATGTGAAATATCAAAAGTACCCATCTGTGCACCACGGCGCCCACCGGCGGAAGAAACGGTGAAACACATCGCATCGAAAATATCCATGAAGGAAAGCGGCCCGGAAGTATAGGCACCGGCACCACTAACAAAAGCCCCCTTGGGCCTCAGAGTTGAAAACTCATAACCGATTCCACAACCGGCCTTCAGTGTCAGTCCAGCCTTGTGCACCGAAGTTAATATACCATCCATCGAATCAGGCACCACGCCGGCAACCGTGCAGTTAATCGTACTGGTTGCGGGTTTGTGTGCCTGCGCGCCAGCATTGGAAATAATACGTCCCGCGGGTATCGCACCACTTTCCAGCGCCCACAAAAACCGCTCGTAATACTTCTCGCGTTTGACGTCATCAACTTCGACATCTGCCAGGGCCCGTGCTACGCGTTTAAAGGTTTCATGTATATTTGCATCGATGGCCTCTCCATTCATTGTTTTGAGACGGTATTTTTTATCCCATATATCCTCTGAAGCGGGCTGCAAAGCAGGCAGCTTATTACTATCAGGCTGGTTTTTCAGGGTTACAACGCTCATGGTTCTCCTCTTATTCAGGTTCATAACAACGGTATAAATACCGCATATATGACCATATATTGTTATCTTTTGTTGTCTTTACCACTATATATTGTGTTCCCGAGAATAACGCTGGAATTAGCATTCGTCAACACAAAACGAGAAATTTTTTATCGCAGAAGACGTGGGAAGATCAAAATCTTTGTTCCTCTGTAATACTGCTGGTTCTGATTAACCATAGCGTAATCTGGCATTTCCCTATCTTTTGTCGACTGACTCCCAATTTCTCGGATACAATCCCCTTAACTCTGATGCTCAAATCTTCCATTGTCCAGAAAGTACAGCGTTTGCTGAATGACCTCTTTCTGCTTCATGATGCTGATATGGCTGCAGGGTAAAACGATAAAATCGCTCATGCCCTCTACTTTCGCATGTGTTACCGACACCTTACCGTCACCCTTTCCGGGGATCATCTCTGCCAGCCAGTTATCGAGTGGGTTATGTTTATCACCAGCGATGATCCCAGTGGGATAATCCACTGCGCCGAGTAGCCCCGGGATACTGTCCTGACCAGTACCCAGCTGCTGACCAGCAGGCCCGGTCAACCACTTGTACCATCGCTCATTCCGGAGTTTGTCAGTTAGCAAAGAACCTTTATTTGGGGGGGCCAACATAACCACCCGGCCAAGCTGGGGAAGTGGATTTTTTTTCAGGAAATAACGTACCAGTATTCCACCCAATGAGTGCGTAACAAAGTTAATCTGACTGGCCGCCTGTGACCGGCATGTGGCAAGCCCTTTATCGACAGCCATTGATGCCAGATCCTGGATCTTCATCGTGCGCGAGGGATAATTAATGTTGGCGGTGAGATAGCCTGAATCGAGCAGAGCCTGCTCCATCTTATGCATTGAATAACGGGTGCGCGCCAGGCCATGCAGCAGAATCACACACCGTTTTATATTGTCCTGCATCTCACCTGCAACATCAGAAAATACGCCTCAACCATAAAACAGCGCGACTGTTAGAATAAAAATGGAAAAGTACAATCTAGACAATCGAAACCCCATGCTAAATAGGGGTATACTACATCCTGTCCGTGCCTAAATCGATACCAAACCCGATAAAACAAGCCTCTGTTATTGCCAGGGCTTCAACTGTTTCGGGTAATATCCCCGGTGGATTTTTCATTTCCGGATCACTGATTAAGGTACCGCCTGCGAGCAACTCGTCCGAAACCCTGCTTACCGTGGTTTTATCTTTTACATGCACCGGCAGTACCAGTGGTTTGTCATCCAGATAACAGATCGCAGCATGGCGTGCTGCCACAGCCTGTTGGCCCTTTCAGTAAATTAAGGGCAACTTATTCTTCCAGGCAACTTCAAACAATATGATTTCTTCACCAACAGCGTGGTAGTGAGGTTCTTTTTTGATGAGAAATTCACCTATATTTTCATTTAGTTTCTGCATTTTTTATCGCTGGCAAGAAAGTTCACTTCATTAAACGCCTGAGGGAACCCGATTCTAAGAAGTCTCGGGCCACAAATCACACACGGTTATTATAGAATTATCCAGAAAATTTATTTGACCACTCTCTCTCGCTCAGGGAGAATCCTCTGTTCGCAAGATCACCTATCGTATAGAGGGGGTCTATATCAGCATTTAAGCAGTCGATTGTAGTGAGCGCCAGTGCTGGCATAATAGGCGCCTGAATCAAAATCATCATCAATTTTTCTATCAACACGCGTCCTCGTGGAGGAACACATGACCGACATAGTCGCGACGAACGAAACCATCCTGGTTGTAGGTGGCGGAATTAGTGGCATGACAGCTGCTATTGAAGCTGCCGAATGTGGTAAGGATGTTATCCTGGTTGAAAAGGCCCCCAGTCTTGGTGGCCGTGTCTCCCAGTTATACAAATACTTTCCCAAGCTGTGCTTTCCGACCTGTGGTCTGGAGATTAACCAGCGCCGCATGAAGGCCAATAAAAACCTCCACATACTGACCCTGTCAGAAGTAACAAATATTGCCGGTGATTCGGGCAATTTCACAGCAACGGTCAAAACTGCTCCACGCTATGTCAATGAAAACTGTACCGCCTGTGGTGCCTGTGGCGATGCCGTCACAGCAGAAGTTGATAACCCGTTCAATTACAACCTGGACAAGATTAAAGCGGCATACCTGCCGCACAACATGGCACATCCACAGCGTTATGTCATCGATCCCAGCATCATCGGCACCGATGAAGCAGAAAAGGCCAAAACGGCCTGTAAATATGATGCCATTGATCTGGATATGCAGGAAACCACGATGGATCTGAATGTTGGTGCTATCGTCTGGGCAACCGGCTGGAAACCCTATGACGCGGCAAAAATTCAGCCTTACGGCTATGATCGCTTTGACAACGTCATCACCAGCGTTGAGTTTGAACGCATGATGGATGCTTTCGGACCAACGGGTGGCAAACTACTGCGCCCGTCTGACGGTAAGGAAGCGAAGAATATCGCCTTCATCCAGTGCGCCGGTTCGCGTGACCGCAACCACCTGACACATTGCTCGCGTATCTGCTGCATGGCTTCCTTGAAGCAAACCACCTATTTGACTGAGCAGTACGGCGATGATGAAGAGGCTAAGGCTAGTATCTACTACATAGATATACGTGCTATCGATCGTTTCGAGGACTTCTATCAGAAGGTTCAGGACGATCCAAAGGTAAGCTTTATCAAATCAAAAGTTGCCAACATCACACTGGATGAAGAAAGCGGCAATCCGGTATTACACGGTGTTGACACCGAGGGCTACCATCGTTACAGCAATCCACACGACCTGGTAGTTCTGGCCATAGGCATGACACCAAATGTTGATATCAGTGAAATAGCGAGTGGTGTCTCTACCGACAGCAGCGGATTTATTCAGGTCAACGTTGATAACGGTGGTATTTTTGCTGCTGGCTGTGCATCCAATGCGCTGGATGTGAACCGCTCAGTGCAGAGCGCCACGGCGGCGACACTGCACTCCATCCAGGTAGTTAACAAAGTTTCGGCTGCGGAGGCTTAATAATGTCAGACGAAAAGAAAACAGCGGCATATATCTGTAAGGGCTGTGGACTGGGCGACCGCCTGGACTGCACTGAGCTTACCACGATAGCCGAAAAAGAAGGCAAGGCCGAAATCGTTCGTGAACACGAGTTCCTGTGTAACGCCGACGGTGTGGCCATGATACAGAAAGATATTGATGAAGGTGCCAACCGCATCATTATCAATGCCTGTTCGCGCCGCGCCAAAACGGAAGCCTTCAATTTTGAAAATGTGGCCATGACCCGCGCGAATCTGCGTGAAGGCGTTATCTGGTCTCAACCGGATACCGATGATGCACGTGAAACAACGCAGGAAATGGCGGCAGATTATGTCCGTATGGCCTGTGCTGAAATCAAGTTCATGTCCATCCCGGAAGAAAACCCCGAACATGGCAGCAATAAACGCCTGCTGGTGGTCGGTGGCGGCATCAGCGGCATGACCTCAGCGATTGAGGCTGCCCGTGCCGGCTATGAAGTAATACTGGTTGAAAAAACCGGAACGCTCGGTGGCATGGCTGCACAGCTCTATAAGCGTGTACCGGATCATGAAGACTATGCTGATCCGCAGGACACCGGTGTCCCTGAGATGATCGCTGAAATCGGGGCTGACGGTCTAATCACCGTTAAACTCGATTCCACTATCACCCGTACCAGCGGTGCCCCGGGTCAGTTCTCAGTTGACATCACCAAAGAAAGCGGTGTTACTGAAACTGAAAATGTCGGGGCCATCATACAGGCATCCGGTTTTACGAATTATGACGCCAACAATCTACCTCACCTGGGCTATGGCAAATCTCCCGATGTGGTTGATCAGGCAGGCCTTGAAGCCCTTGCCAGAGCCGCCGATGGCGGGGCCATAAAGCGCCCCTCAGATGGCAAGGAAGTCACAAGTGTTGCCTTTATCCAGTGTGCCGGTCAGCGCAGCAGTAAGAAAGGTGAACTGAGTTATTGTTCAGGTCATTGTTGTAATACCAGCATTAAACAGGCGATGTACTTCAAGGATGCCAATCCTGATGTTGATGCAACTATCATCTACACGGATTTACGCACCCCGGGCAATGGCGAGGATTTCTACCGTAGCGCACAGAAAAAACGTGTAATCTTCACCAAAGGGGAGGTCAGTGAAGTCACCACTTCCGGCGATGAACTGGAAGTAAAGTTCAATGACCTGATTCTCAATGAAGATACGGCAATGAATGCCGACCTGGTTGTTCTGGCCACAGGCCAGGTACCGAACTCAGGCGTCAACATCGAAGCAGCAACCCCCGTATCTGTGGATGAGGTTGAAGCGGCCGCTGAAGCTGACGAAAGCCGCATCAACACCGAAGTCGATACCGGGACCGTACAGGAAGTCTCCGTGCTTAACCTGACTTACCGTCAGGGCAAGGATCTGCCGCACCTACGCCACGGCTTCTCCGATTCACATTTCATCTGTTTCCCATATGAAACACGCCGGACGGGTATCTATACCACCGGCCCTGTGCGCCGTCCGATGGACATCGCGCAGGCAAAGGAGGATGCCACCGGTGCTGCACTGAAAGCCATCCAGGCGATTGAGAATTCTTCATTAGGCCGTGCGGCTCACCCGCGTTCCGGTGACCTCAGTTATCCCGATTTCCGTAAGGAAAACTGTACCCAGTGTAAGCGTTGTACGGTTGAGTGCCCGTTTGGTGCCATCGATGAAACTGAAGATGGCTACCCGCTATTCAATGAAAGTCGCTGCCGTCGCTGCGGAACCTGTATGGGGGCCTGTCCGGTACGCATCATCTCATTCGCCAATTACTCGGTCGACACGGTTGGCGCTCAGCTAAAAGCAGTCGATATGCCGGATGAGTTTGACGAAAAGCCACGTATGCTGGTACTGGCCTGTGAGAATGACGCCTATCCTGCCATCGATATGGCCGGCATGAACGGCAAGCGCTACAGCCCTTACGTGCGTATTGTCCCAGTTCGCTGCCTCGGCTCGGTAAACACCATCTGGATATCCGATGCCATGAACAGCGGCTACGATATGGTGATGTTGATGGGCTGTAAACACGGTGACGACTATCAATGTCACTTTGTCAAAGGATCTGAACTGGCCAACATTCGTATGAGCAAGATTGGTGACACCCTGCAGACTCTAAACCTGGAGCCTGAACGTGTAGTGGACTATGAGGTGGCGATCACCGATATAGACCGTATCCCCCAACTGATCAATGACGCGGCCGAGATTATCGAAAACATCGGGATGAACCCGTTCAAGGGCTTCTAGGAGAAATCGTTATGCGTGACAAGAATGCTGAAACAATGCAGAAATACCACAACGACTTCCTCAGGGAAGTTGAAGCTAACGTTGAAGAAGGTGACTGGGTACACATGTGCATGCAGTGCGGCGTCTGTGCAGGCTCCTGCCCGCTGGGCGATGCCTGGGAACATTCACCACAGAAAATCTTCATGATGATCCGTGCCGGTAAACGTGAAGAGGTACTGACCTCCGACTCCATGTGGATGTGTACCTCGTGTTATAACTGTATTGTTCGCTGCCCACGTGAGCTGCCGATCACCCATATCATGCACGGCCTGGCGAATTACGCACACCGCCTGGGTATCGCGCCAAAAATGAATCCCACACGTCGCTTCGCCAAATTGTTCTGGAATAACATCGTTAAAACAGGCCGTGTAAATGAACTCAAACTTTCCATCAGCCTGTATTTCATGGATGGTTTTACTAACGGAGTCAAAACAAGCCTGGAAATGACGGGTATGGGACTCGGAATGCTGAAGACAGGTCGACTCGATGCGATGGGCCTGCTCAGATCCCATGGCATCAAAGACAAGTCCGGCCTGCACAAGGCATTGAAAAAAGCACGTGAAATCGAGGATGCCCGCAAGGGTCTCTCGTAAGGAGTTAGCACAATGGCAAAAGAATACTCTTTCTACCCAGGGTGCTCATCAGAGCGCAGAGCCTCGGCCTCCAACTACATGGTCTCTGTCGAGAGCATGTGTGACACACTGGATATCAAACTCAATGAAATCCCTGACTGGAACTGCTGTGGCGCCTCCATTGGCTACGCAGAAGGTGGAGAACTGCCCCGCCATGTCATGAATGCCCGCAATATGGCACTGTCAGAAGAAGCCAGCCCGGGTCAGGATATCATCGCCACCTGTGCTGCCTGCTGGCTGGGTACAAAAGAAACCTCTGAAAGATTGAGAGGCAGCGACGCCCTGATGGCAGACACCAATGAAGCGCTTAAAGAAGCTGGACTGCAAGTGAAAGCAGACCAGGAAGTCCGCCACATGGTTGAAGCGCTGATTGAAGACCTCGGTTACGATGAACTGGCCAAACCGGTCACCAAACCACTGGAAGGCATCAAGATTGCCGGTTATGTCGGCTGTCAGACCAACCGTCCTTTTGGTATCGTCGGCGAGTCTTTCGAGAATCCTAAATATCTGGACAAACTGGTCGAAACCGTCGGTGCAGAGCCGGTTGAAGCCTATGACCAGAAAGTGACCTGCTGCGGCGGCGCACTGGCCTTCTCTGAACCTGACAAATCACAGGTCCTGATCAAGAAGATCATCGAATCTGCCTATGATCACGGTGCAGAAATGATCGTAACGCCCTGTCCCGTCTGTCAGTTGAATGTTGAAGTCTATCAGGGCATGATCAACAAGAAATACAATACCAAATTCAACATCCCGGTAATGTATTACAGCCAGCTGATGGCGGTTGCCTACGGTAGCTCTGCCAAAGAAGCCGGCCTGAACGGTAATGTTGTTCGTTCAAAAAAACTTGAAGAGATCGCGGCGAAGTAAACTGTATTTCATATAGAAGTAAAAAACCTGCTGAATGGCGGGTTTTTTATTTTGGTTTTCAGTATTCAGTGGAAAACCGATGATTTCTGGAGACTGAATACCCACCTGTTTTTACTGAAAAACATCAACAATATTCATCACTGCACACCTTCATTTTTATTAACTTCAGGTGATTCAGTTAACGCGAATAACAAACCCTTCTCCACCCATATCTTTACCTTGATCCCCCTGGCATAAACAACCAATGGTGATTCATCTTTCTCTATCTGCGGAATATAACCAAACACATCGGGCAGGTACTGCGTTTGGTACAGAGTCTGCAGACTTCTCCCCTGCTTCATCCTGAGTTGAGCGGCGGTGACACCCTGGAGGGAACAGTAGCGGCCTCCAATTAATTGCATGTCTTCGTCTGACACCACGCTACTCTCTATCGGCATAAATTCAAGTTTTGAAAAATAGCCTCTTATTGCATTAATCGTTCCTGCTTTGATTTCCAGAGGTTTTAGTTTCAGGTGATTTTTCACTACCTCCTCAGCTATTAGGCGGGGCATATCTTTTGGGATATCCCGTGGAATCGGTGAGGTCATGAATATCGCTATGACAGCGACGAGAATTATAGCGATAGCAGGTAGTTTGCTACCATAAAATCTACCGATCCGATTTTCTTTTTCTGTTTGCGCGTTAATCAGTCCCTCCAGTTCAGTCAACTGCCGGTCGCTAAGTTCGACCTGTTTGAAATACCGATTCAACTGTTGTTTCAATGGCTGGCTCATGCGATCCCCCTCTGCCCCGCACCGGCCTCAGCCTGTAAACGTCTACGTAACCGGTGAACACGTGATAGCAGCGTGCCACGTGAGATCTCGAGTTTCTCTGCGATCTCCTGCATGCTGAATCCCTCTACTGCCCAAAAAAAAAGTACTTCGCGATCTAAGGGTGCCAGGGTTTTCCACAAAAGAGCAAGATCATGACCGGCAATGACAATATCTTCCAGAGTAGATTCATCCAAACTGACCGGACTGTTGTCACCGATATTTTCGTGCGGAAACGACTGTTGATGACGATACTCATCGATATAGCGATTTTTCATTATCATACGGATATATGCAGCACTATTTTCGGTTCCGTCTGCCAATTTTCTCAGACTGATTTCTATCGCACTTTGCAATAAATCATAGGCATCATCCTCATTTGCCGTCAGGGTATAGGCATAACGGTAGAGTTTTTGCAGATTTTCCCGATCCAGCTTCATGTGATTCTTTATCCGTCAATTCCCCCGAGGGGCTCTATTTCCTACCCAGCCTTTTTCTATTACAGCAGGGAGGGGCTGCTGAGTATCAATACCCTTGCTGCCGATACACCAGAAGATAATCCTCCTCAATCAGAGCAGCAACTTCTTTTACCCCTATATCACCCTGGTAGCTTTTCCAGACACCATAATCCGGATAGGCAGGAAAAAAGTTGGCATCACAGTGTAAAAACGAATGAACAGGGTATTTGATTGCACAGTGGGAACAAAAGACTAAACGTGCGCACACTCAAGCCAGTCATTGCAGGCGAGGCCTGTCAATCTCGTCTCGTACAAGGAAACTGTTGGAAATTGCCTCGTCACTGCCTTCCTCACAATGACGAATAAATCAGAGTTTCCCTGGTAATTATTGTTATTATTAAGTGAACACGAAAGGATATTAAGCACAGTGAAACGAGCGAGGTGTAACAATAGAGGGGCCCTCAAATGCCGGTGATGCGTAGTCTGATATTGCCCGTAATCCTGGTCCTGCTCGCCTATGCTTTCTGGCTCAATTCCGATATTAGACAAATCGCTGCCGGTGTTGCCATTTTTCTGTTTGGAATAATGACCCTGGAGGATGGCTTCAGGCGCTTTTCCGGTGGTTTTCTGGAACGCTTCTTACATTACTCGACCGATCGACTGTGGAAGGCACTGAACTTCGGGATTATCACCACTACACTGATACAATCGAGCTCACTGGTATCGGTACTGGTCATTTCCTTTCTCTCCGCCGGGCTGATCCAGCTTGCGGCGGGTATTGGTATCATTTTCGGTGCCAACCTCGGGACAACTACCGGTGTCTGGCTGGTGGCCGCTTTTGGACTAAAAGTAAATCTCTCAGCCTACGCCATGCCAATGTTGGCTTTCGGTATCGTGATGATTCTGCAGAAGAGTCCAACATGGAAAGGTATCGGCTGGGTACTGGCAGGCATCGGCTTCCTGTTCCTGGGTATCCACTACATGAAAGAGGGCTTTGATACCTTTAGTGAAAGTATCAACCTTTCCACCTATACCATCCCCGGCTTCAGGGGAATGCTGTTATTCATATTACTTGGCATCGTCGCCACGGTAATTATGCAATCCAGTGATGCGATGCTGGTACTTACGATTACCGCACTTGCGGCACAACAAATTACCTATGAAAATGCCCTTGCCCTCACAATTGGCGCCAACATGGGAACGACCATTACCGCCATACTTGCTAGCCTTGGTGCAAATATCGTGGGTAAACGCCTGGCTGTAGCCCATCTGATCTTCAATTTGATCACCGGTCTGATTTCCATCGTTTTCATACAGCAGTTCCTTATTGCCGTCGAGTGGATCAGCGATACCATGAGGATCGCCAGTAACAACTACGCACTCAGGATTGCAATCTTCCACACCCTGTTCAACCTGGTCGGTATAGTGCTAATGCTGCCGTTTGTGAACGTACTGGTCAGATTGCTGGAGCAGCTGCTGCGAGAACCGGAAACAGTTATCAAAAAACCTAAATACCTCAATGATGCCGCACTGGAATCACCGCAGGCGGCCCTCGAAGTGGTCTATAAAGAATCGGAGCGCCTGTACAACCTGGCCATACGTGTGATTGCACACGGTATAGGCTGGCAAAAACGTGACATGCTCAGCTCAGATGACCTCGATATCCTGATAGAACACCACCAAATGCCCCCTTCTGAAGATATCGACGAGGCTTATGAAACGCGCATCAAACATGTTTATTCTGCAATTGTACAATTCGTGATCCGGGCACGCGAACGCATTACTGGAACCTATGGCGAAAACCTGATGCTCTATTCTAATGCCGGACATGACCTGGTCACAGCGATAAAGGATGTCAAACATCTACAGAAAAACTTGATGCAATTCATCCATAGTGACAACAAAGTGATACGTGATGCCTACAATCATTTACGTAAACTGCTTGCCATGGTCATACGCAGGATCCAGCAGGCACGGGAAATGGATGATCCAGCCGAAGCAATGCTTATACTGGATCACGCACTGTTACAGATTGAGGAAAGTGCAACTGGTACTGCCAACCTTATTGAACCCTTGATACGAAGTCACAGCATTACTGCTGAAATGGCTACTTCATTGATGAAAGACACCGAGTATGCACACAATGCCTGTCGTAGCCTGATATCCACGGCCAAGACCCTGTTCACCGGCAGAGATTCCACACCCCTGAAAATAGATCAAAACCTTGAGCTAAACAAGGAAGAAATGACTGACAGCATTTAGAAGAACAAGAAGGAAACCTGAGAACCGGAATACGAAAACAATGAAGATCTGCGCAAGGAACTGGAAGAGAAACCTAATATCCTGTCCAGACAATGCAGAAAGGGTCTGGCCCTGTTGAAAGTACTGGGAGATTCAGCGAAAGCTTCCTGATCAGTAGATCTACCAATATCCCGGTAGCTTGTCATTTATATAATCGACTGGCATGATTGATCAGGAAAAAGATTAATAAGTATATTATAATATTCCGGTTAACCTCCTTAGTAACGTTGCGTGAACCGAAACTTTCAACTGAGAACAACTATGCAAGAAACCTATAACTATAAAGTGGTACGTCAATTCTCCATCATGACAGTAGTCTGGGGTATTGTCGGAATGCTGGTAGGTGTAATTATTGCCTCCCAGTTGGCCTGGCCTGGCCTGAATTTTGATGTTCCCTGGCTAACGTTTAGTCGATTACGCCCCCTGCACACCAATGCCGTGATCTTTGCCTTCGGTGGCTCAGCACTTTTCGCGACCTCCTATTATATTGTGCAGCGTACTTGTCACGCCAAACTCTTTGCGCCCAGACTGGCTGCTTTTACTTTCTGGGGCTGGCAACTGGTAATCGTTCTTGCTGCAGTTACCCTTCCATTGGGCTACTCTACTGCAAAAGAATACGCTGAGCTGGAATGGCCGATTGATATTCTCATCACGCTGGTCTGGGTTTCGTATGCGATAGTTTTCTTTGGCACAATCGTCAAACGAAAAGTAAAACACATTTACGTCGCCAACTGGTTTTTGGGTTCTTTCATACTGACTGTAGCCGTACTTCATCTCGGTAATAGCGCCGCCCTGCCCGTCAGCCTACTGGGCATGAAATCTTACTCAGCCTACGCTGGTGTACAGGATGCCATGGTGCAGTGGTGGTATGGCCATAATGCCGTAGGTTTCCTTCTGACTGCCGGTTTCCTCGGGATGATGTATTATTTTATGCCTAAAGCAGCTGGACGCCCTGTCTATTCTTATCGCCTGTCGGTGGTACATTTCTGGGCACTGGCTTTCACCTATATTTGGGCGGGACCACATCACCTGATATACACTGCACTGCCTGACTGGACACAATCACTGGGAATGATCATGTCCCTGATTCTGCTAGCTCCCAGCTGGGGCGGTATGATTAATGGGATTATGACCCTGTCAGGTGCCTGGGATAAGCTGCGTACTGACCCAATCCTTAAATTTCTGGTTGTCGCGATCTCCTTTTACGGCATGTCTACATTTGAGGGCCCTATGATGGCCATCAAAACTGTCAATGCACTCTCTCATTATACTGACTGGACTATCGGACACGTACATGCCGGGGCCCTGGGCTGGGTTGCCATGATAACTATTGGCTCTATGTATTTCCTCATTCCGAGACTCTTCGGAAAAACAGAAATGTACAGTACCCGCCTGATAGAAATCCATTTCTGGGTTTCCGCTCTGGGCGTAGTTCTTTACATTGCCGCCATGTGGATTTCGGGTGTTATGCAGGGTCTGATGTGGCGTGCGACTAACTCGGATGGCACACTCACTTACAGTTTCATTGAAAGCGTTGCCGCTATGCACCCATTTTATGTCACGCGAACTATTGGTGGATTGGTATTCCTCAGCGGCATGTTCCTGATGGCATACAATGTCTGGAAAACCGTAACGGCTGATGATGCTTCTCCCGTAGATGCAATCATCCCAGAACCGGCTTATTAAGGAGGAGAAAATAGTGTCACTTCAAGAAAAAACTGAAAAAAGCGTTCCTCTTTTGATTGTCATGAGCATCATCGTAATTTCTTTTGGAGCACTGGTTGAAATCATCCCACTGTTTTTTATGAAATCAACCACGGAACCCATTGACGGCCTGATGCCCTATACTGCCATGCAGCTTACCGGGCGCGATATCTACGTCCGTGAAGGCTGTAATACCTGCCATTCGCAAATGATCCGTCCATTTCGAGCCGAGACCGAACGTTATGGTCATTACTCGCTGGCCAGTGAGTTCGTCTATGACCGTCCGTTCCTGTGGGGATCCAAACGCACGGGTCCCGACCTGCATCGAGTCGGTGGCCGATATAGTGATGAATGGCACCGGATTCATCTCACTAATCCTCGTGATGTGGTACCGGCATCTATAATGCCGGGGTTTCCCTGGCTGGCAAAAAACAGTGTGGAAAATTCAAACATCGCAGAGAAGATGAAAACCCTGAGAATACTGGGCGTTCCTTACACGGATAAGGATATCAGCGGTGCCAGTGAAAAATTGAAGGGCAAAACAGAGATGGATGCACTAATCGCTTATCTGCAGAATCTCGGCACGACCATTCCACTGGGAAGATAAAGAACATGGATACTATCGAATTTCACAGCTACTGGACACTGGTACTCCTGGTATTGTTTATTGCGATAATAATCTGGGCCTGGAGCAGTAAACGTAAAAAAGAATTTGATGAACTGGCAAACCTGCCTCTGGATGAGGAAAAGTTTGCTAATCAGGTTGATGAAAAAACATCAGAGGGAAAAGACGATGCCTGAATATAGTTTAATGTCGGATTTCAGCAGCCCACTCTGGGCCTGGTTTATCTTTATCGTCACTGTCGGTGGGATTTTCTGGTGTTTTTATTTGCTTATGTCTCAGACAAAACTGTTAACAAAAGAAGAGGGCAACAAGATTCAGGTAACGGGCCATAAATGGGATGAGGATATAGAAGAACTCAATACCCCAATCCCGCGCTGGTGGATGCAGATGTTCATTGCTACAAATATTTTTGCCCTGGTATATCTTGTACTTTACCCGGGGAGTGCCATTTTTGATGGCGTACTCGGCTGGAGCCAGGTTGGCCAGTACAATACAGAAATGAAAGTTGCTGAAAAAAAATACGGTGCGCAATATGCCCGTTACCTGCAACAGGACATCGCTGAACTGGCTACCAATAACGAGGCCCTAAAGACTGGCGGACGACTATTCAGTACCTACTGCACACAGTGCCATGGCACAGACGCAGGGGGTGGACCAAGCTTTCCTAACCTGCGCGATACCCATTGGTTGTGGGGTGGAAAACCTGAGCAGATTAGTCAGACTATTAACGCTGGCCGTAGGGGTACCATGCCTGCATGGGGCGCCGTGTTAGGCAAATCCGGAGTCAAGGATGTCACAGCCTACGTCCTGTCATTGAGCGGCAGAAAAACTGCCGGTGACCTCAAAATTGGCAAACAGAAGTTCGAACAGCTCTGTATTGGCTGTCACACGGCGGAAGGAACAGGCAACATCGCATTAGGTGCACCTGACCTGACAGATAAAAGCTGGTTATATGGCAGTTCACACCGCTCCATTGCAAAATCTATCAGTGAAGGCCGTAATGGCAATATGCCGGCATTCGGTAATTTCCTTGGTAAAAGTAAAACTCATCTGCTAGCCGCCTATGTCTATAGCCTGTCACGAACAGATTAATCTTAGTAAGATCAGAGAAAAAAGAGCCAGATCGGCCCAGCAAAATATAAGCCGACAAGGCGATGAACAAGTGTCGGGGTACGCTCTCACCAATGGATCTGCTTAATAACAGGATATCTGTAACCGGCATAGCGAGTTTATGGAACAACAATATAATAATGCCGGACATTGTCCGGTATTTTTTTCGGTCGCATGAAGTAAAATTATGTTCACCTGATAACACAATAAAAGGTTTATGTTATGTCTGAAAATGAAGAAATCCCGAAAATACAGCGTGCGATTGCCATACTGTGGCCCTCATTTCTGACATCAGGGGTAGCGATGATTCTGTTTTACTGGATTTTCTCTCCTGGAGAAGTGTTTCCTGAACTCGTCGCCGGTGGCACCAGTAATATGGCATTTTACTCTGTCACCTTTCTTTTTCTGTGGCTGATCACGCTCATATCCTGCCTGTTATCGTCCTACTTCCTACGCCCCTGTAATCGCTGTAACGATTAGTACAGAATACAGATTCTACTGAAGAGCAGATTTCGCTTCTTATTTGTAAGAGAAAATATTCATGTCGGATAATGGCAATAAACCGTTAAGACCCGAACAGGATTCCCTGTATGCCAGGTGTGAGGATATCTATCCTCGTGAAGTGCACGGAATTTTTGCCAGTTGGCGTGTAGCGATGGTGGCTCTAACACTTGGCTTGTACTACATCTTGCCCTGGATAAACTGGGGCGAAGGTCGTCAGGCCCTATTATTTGACCTCCCCAACAGAAAATTCAATATCTTCATGATGACACTGTGGCCACAGGATCTCATCTATCTCTCCGCATTACTTGTTATTTCTGCATTAGCACTTTTTTTATTCACTTCCGTCGGTGGTCGATTATGGTGTGGTTACACCTGCCCGCAAACCGTATGGACAGAAGTCTTTCTCTGGATTGAACGAAAAGTTGAAGGCAGTAGATCAGAGCAAATGAAGCTCAACAAATCGCCCTGGAATGCCGGGAAAATTCTTAAAAAAGGTGGGAAACATCTCATCTGGTTAGCCTTTTCATTATGGACCGGCTTTACTTTTGTCAGTTATTTCTCTCCGATCAGAGAACTTGGCGTTGCTTTCATAAACTGGGATCTGGGGCCATGGGAAACCTTCTGGATATTTTTCTATGCCTTTGCCACTTACGGTAACGCTGGCTGGCTACGGGAACAGGTTTGTATCTACATGTGCCCTTATGCGCGATTTCAGGGAGTCATGTTTGATGACAACACCTTGATCATTTCATATGACGAAGGAAGGGGCGACCCACGCGGTTCACGAAAACGTGGAAAAGACAAACCCCCTGATAAAGGTGATTGCATAGACTGTAGCCTATGCGTACAGGCCTGCCCAACAGGCATTGATATACGTGACGGTCTGCAATATCAATGTATCGCCTGCGCGGCCTGCATCGATGCCTGTGATGATGTGATGGATAAAATGGACTATGATAAAGGCCTTATTCGTTACACCACACTGAACGAGGTTAAAGGCAAGGGCCTGCACATTTTCAGACCACGCGTATTTGTATACTCAGCAATACTGATCGGTCTTGTCGTTGCTATGCTATGGTCTCTCGCCACACGTATCCCTGTCAGTGTCGATATCACACGTGACCGTAATATTCTTTACCGTGAAGCCCCAAACGGGAAACTGGAAAATGTCTATAAACTCAGGATCATGAATCAGGACAATAAGGCACATACATTTGTCATTTCACTGGAGGGACTACCGGGTGCAAGCCTTGACCCTGATGAAAAAGAAACCCATGTCAAGAGTGGTGAAATTGTTGATACGCTGGTGCGGGTACAAGCCAACGAAAAGGACATTAAAACCCGCAGTACCCGCATTACTCTACGTGTCACGGCAACAGATGATAAAAAAATGGCTGTTGATGAGAACGCCAGCTTTATTGCCCCTGCTGACTGGTTTCAATAGTCATGGCTTCGCCTGGCACTACAGTGACAAGACCATGGTATAAAGAGCCCATGGTATGGCTGATTATCGCCATCCCCCTCTCATCCGTCATCTACGGCACCTTCTTTTTCATCGTCTCTATCACCACATTTGATGGCATGGTAGTTGACGATTACTACAAGGTAGGCAAACAAATTAACCGGGAGTTGAAACGGGACAAAGCGGCCCTGGGACACGGCCTGACGGCACAGGTGATGGTTGAAGATAAAACGGTGACTGTCTTCATTCTGGCAAAGCAGGGCTATACCGCACCACCTGCACTCGAAATCAGGTTTTTATATTCCACACGGGCTGATATTGATAAAGAAACGTTTGTTGAACTGATATCGCCGGGAATCTACGAAGGCAGTATACCCAACGAACTGGAAACAGGCCGCTGGAATGTACAGATTGCCGCCGATGACTGGCGCCTACTGGGTTCGATGCGTATGCCCGATGAGAAAAAGGTAGTGATTAAGCCATTAAGGAAATAGGGTTTAAGTTTCGGGGCCGAAAATAAAGCCATTCACCGCACGAGTCGAGGAAGATGGTTATATTTTGTCCGAGTGTAAACCGTAGACTTTATGCTACATCAAACTGAATGTTGGGATTTGGCTCCCCAAAGGCTTATTTGTCGGCATGGGCAATCCATGTGGTGCCTCTCATGCACAGGGTTTCGCCTTGCTTCATTGCATCGGCAACCTTGATTACTTCATCGATATAGTCCGAGCGAACCGACACCTCCAGTTGCCTGACAAGCGCCATGACTGGCGCGGCCAAATCCGATATCACCTCCCAATAGGCGCGGCCATCATCAACCTCAATGACATCGATAGCCATCTCTTCCAGTACGATATTCCTAAAACCTGCTGATGTGAGAACATCCTGCAAGCGCTCTGAATCCGAAAAAGAAAAAATACCGGGGGTGCCAGGAGGGGGAACAGGAATCTCCATGTACTTGGCTAATGTCTTAATCAGCACACCCACAAATGGATTTTTCTCCGGGGCAGCCCAACAGGCCAGGCTAATGCGCCCATTTTGTTTCAGCGCCTTATGAGCGGCCGCGAGGCAGGCCTCCGGTTCTGGCATAAACATCAGACCCCAGCGGATTGTCACCGCATCAAATGAATCTTCTGTAAGATCCAGTTTCTCAGCATCCATACAGTGGAACTCGATATTACCGAGATTCATTTTTCTGGTTTTCTCGCGGGCGACGGCAAGCATTTCATCAACCAGATCAGTGCCGATAACCTTGCCGGACTCCCCAACAATTTGTGCCGCCGAGATCGCAGGCTCTCCGGTACCCGAGGCAATATCAAGCAGTCTGGAGCCGGAGGAGATTCCAGACAGTTCAAGCATACGTTTGGTGACGGGTGCCGCACCTTTCCGCAGTAGTTCATCACGCCGTCGCCAGCCTTCAGCTGCCGATGTCCAGTTACTGCGTTCGCGTTCTTTTAATTCAGAGTTGTCAGGGTTCCCCATATTTTGTCTCTCCTTGAAAGTGTTTGTTATACTATTCAACCAGTTTAATACCACAATTAGGGCAATGCTTCGGCTGTTTCAGCCCCAGATATAATTTACCCAGATGTCCACCACATGAAGGACAACGCCATACTTTTATATTCACAAACGCTGCCAGAATAAAAATTGTTATAAACAAAATTATAGCCGTAGTATTTGATGCAAGCCCTTTGTACAGGAAAAAAAAGGCCACACCGGTAATTAATGCCGCGACAATAGCTAATCGGGTTATCATCGCATGACGAACCGCGAACTCCGCAACTACTTTTTCTTCGCTAATGTTTTTGTTTAATTGTCGAGCCATCTAAACTCTTCTCCTTTATCCGTTGTTTCCTGGTAATTTACTGTCAATATGCGAATTGCAAAAATATATTCTATTAAAAAAATTACCCGAGCATCTTTGATATTTTATTGAGGATGTCTTTATCTTCTCCAAACTTACAAATTGCATCACAATCATTCCTTAATTCACTGAAAAGAATATAGTGAATTTCAATATCACTATTTTTTATTGATGGTCTCTGAAGTTGTAAGATAACTTCTTTCTCCCGCTTATCGGGTATAATGAGATACAGAGATGGCAAGTTATCTGGAAAGGAATAATAAAGGTCGGTTAGTCTTAATATTCCTGAATAAATAGATGTACTTTTT
>JAADJE010000039.1 GCA_013150915.1 Gammaproteobacteria bacterium | reverse complement strand
TGAAGATGGTCAGGTAGCTGTTTTACGGTGGGACACACTGGAAGAACGCGGCACTATTGGTTTTTACGTTGAACGGCGCGAAGGTAATATTGCCTGGCAACGGGTCAATAAGGACATGCTGCCGGGCCTGATTACCGCGCCGATGGGCGGAGAGTACCAGCTGGCGGATCCTGCAGCGTCGTCTGGTCGCAGCTATGAGTACCGGTTGATCGAACAGGAGGCAAAGGGCACGACCCGCACTTACGGACCCTATAAGCTAGAGATGCAATAAGTCATCGGGGTCAGGTCTATATTTTATACTTTTACTCGCCCGGTGTGGGAATCGATATTTATTGACTCCGATCCCTCTGTTATACGCGAAGATACTGCCTGAGTCGGTGGCTGATGAGTAGAAGAAAGTATCCCACTGCCTTCAGCCGGGCAGTCAGTGGGATATGGACAGCCTCGGGCAGACAATTCCCGCCGGACACCTTGCCGATGACTTGCGCGGCTGCGATGGGAGCATCTTCCCGTCCAGCATTGTCAGCACGGGTGATGTAATAGAGGCCTCCGTTGCGTGGATAGGCACCCAGTAGCCGGTGCGCAACAAGCTGACCGTTGTCTACCCGCTTCACCAGAATATCTCCAGGCAGATAATTTCGCCGGCTCCTGATCTCGATCATCGCGCCATCGGCAATCAACGGCATCATGCAATCGCCATTGATACGAACCCGTAAGGCCTCCTCATTGGCAAGGGATTTCAATGCGTTGTCAATGGTCCGTTTTTCAGGAGGGGGAGTCATTGGGGTCAGGTCTATATTTTATACTTTTAGTTTTCTTGTTCGTGTACTATTTTAGCGATAGTCGTGAAATGTAAATTGAAATAGCTGCCGATATTTTTGTATGAATAGCCCCCTGTAGCGTAGGCTGCTGCAATGGCTTTGTTTCGGCTCGAATATTGCGTGGCAATTTTTTCAAGGGGGGGAGAAGGGGGTCGTATTTGGGCCTGGGGGACGTCTGTTTTTTCTGAGAGCATTTCTATCCGGGACTGCATGTCTTCTACAAACGATTCCCCACCAAGAAAGATTTGTGCCTTAACTTTTTTCCACGGTGATTCTTCACGAAGACCATCTTCAACAAACTGAGTATAGCGTTTAAGGGATTCTTTTCGCCGGTTTGAAAATTGTGACAGCAAGTAGTTAGCAGATAACCAGTCAGGCATGGTGTACAGGCCAGCTGTGGCACGATAACTACTCCATGCCCAGTCTGATGCCGCTCCCACCATTTTGGCGCGAACCGGGTTCAACACCACGTAGCGCGATAATTCAAGCAGATAAGCGTCTTTCTCAACAAGAATCGCCTTGTAGCGCCCCTGGAAAAGGTGCCCTGAACGATTGTGGCGACGGTTGGAGGCTTGTGTAAAAATCCCGTTAAGTTGTCTCATACCACTGGACAGGTTTCCGTCTGGCGTTTCAATAATCATGTGGTAGTGGTTCGTCATCAAACAATAGGCATAGCATTGCCAGTTATATTGTTTGATGATCTTTTCCAGAATAGAAAGAAATAAATAGTGGTCCTTGTCATTGTCATAGATATCCTCCTTCCTGTCACCGCGTGAAGTGACGTGATAAAGGGCACCGGGGAATTCTATGCGTAGGGGTCTCGCCATGGGATCGAGTTTACCGAGGAATAAGTATAAAATATAGACCTGACCCCGAATGTTTGGTAAAGCTAAATTCACGTGGCTATAATCAGGCTGTTGCTTTCGCTATGACAGCGCGCTGCTGGCCGAATAAAATTTGTCTGAGGTATAAAAATGATTGAAGAAAATTCATTTTTTCAGGATTTTTCAGAAACTGAATTATCAGAAATAAAGTCAAATTCAATAAGCAAAACCTTTACTAAAGATGAGATTATATTTTCGGAAGGTGACGAGATGGATTCCTTTTATGTGATTGAATCGGGTTCAGTATCTATAGATATTGACAAGTCTGGTAAGCGTGAGCAGATATGCCTGCTCGGCAAGGGTGATTACTTCGGTGAAATGGCTATTTTTACAAGAGATAAGCGTACTGCATCGGCAATTGCCAATAATGACACGGTTCTATTATGCATCGATCGAACGGAATTTCTGTCTTTTGTAGAGTCCAATACAGTAGTGGCAGAAAAAATAAATACTGTTCTTGCGAAAAGAAATGAAGAGCTTTTACTGAAAGAGAATCTAATTGCCGCAACGGGTATTAATACGAAAAGATTGCACGTTAGTATAAAGGGCGACCCCTCGCTACGTGAATCAGCATTTGTCCGGGAACGGTATGAGAGTGTCGTTGATAAAGTTTTACCACAGTTAGTGCCAAACCTTGAAGATTTACTCCTCAATAGATGTATTTATAGTGTGACGATAAATTTCAATAGTGGGGAGATCAGTACAAACTCGATCTTTGATCCGTTTAATGAAGGAATTCATACGGTAAATAAGCTGATAAATAAGTCATATATCGAGCGTCATTTCCCATTGGTATCTTATGACGAAAAGTCTGCTTTTATCCTTCGCTTGTTTGATTTTGTTTCCAGTGATGACCTGTTTAACGGTGTACCCAAGCACCTAAAAAATATTATTAGCAAATTTTATGCTGACTGGCAGCCGATAGATAAGAGAGAAATAACCCGGGTTCTGTCACAACTTGCTACGTTACGAAATATCGAGAGTTTTTATTTGAGAAACATCAGTATTGGAATTATTCAGGATGCTATCAGAATGCAATTTAATTGTGATGGTACACATTTTGTCAGCTCAGAAGACTATCAACAGTTTCTTAAGGATAACCTGTAGATTTTCCGGCAGTTCATTGGAGACGGTTCTGGTTCTTATACCTTTTTAGCCGTTTAGTATAAAATATAGACCTGACCCCAATGACTTTTTTTCATTCAGCTTCCATTCAGCCCTTAAGTCGTATTATTTCTCCAGGGTCAGAAAATCTGATCGTATCGAATGCTAAAAGGAGAAAAATTATGAAATACGCTACGTTAAAAATTCTAGCCATATTTTCTGCAATCGTGATTGTATCGCCTGCCGGGGCAGACTATCAGGGAAGTAGTGACAGCTATTATGACCAGGCAAAGGTGCTCTCTGCTGTCCCTGTTTATAAAACAGTGAGTGTTAGCACACCACGCCGGGAATGTCGCCAGGTACCGGTGGCTTCCTACAATAACAGGCACGGCGGTAGACAGTACAAATCGGCTACGCCTATTATCCTTGGTAGCGTGATTGGTGCTGCAATAGGAAATCAGTTTGGCCGCGGCAAGGGGAAGACTGTGGGAACTATCGCAGGCGGTGTTCTTGGCGGCTCAGTTGCTCGCGATATTCAGAAAAAGGGAAGCCATAACGCGTATGGAAATCGTCGCTATGGGCGAACGGCAACGCAATGCGATACCTATGAAGATTATCGCAATGAAGAGAGAATTGACGGTTACCGTGTAAAATACCGTTATAATGGCCGTGTATATCAAACACGAACGGAGACCGACCCGGGCAAAAGGATGCAGGTAAGGGTCAGTGTGGTGCCCACTGGTTATTAGCCTGCACGGGATTAGGGGCAAACAGGAAGGGGGCGGTATCGTGTCGCAACAGTATTAAGGGAGGAAGATCGTGTAGGTGCGAATTCAATCGGGCAGATTTTGTGCGAATGAATTCGTGCCTGCATGGGTGTATTTTGGGGCTATAAGACTTTTGTTCAAGGACAAAAAGCAAAATCTGGATACAATAAAGTATTGATGTTGACTGAGTAAGACTGAGGATGAAATGAATATAAAATTACTGATTTTTCTTCTTCTCTTCTCTATCCATACAGTTGCTTTGGCCGATGGCAGGCGGTATTTCTCCCTTGATGAGATGGCATCCCGGATACAGAAGCAAAGTGGTGCACAGATCCTCTCGGCAGGCATACAACAGACAAAACGGGGAAAGATCTACCGTTTCAAGGTGAAGAAGAAAGGACGCGTCAGGATATTGTTAATGCGGCCTGACGGAACACGTATCAATCGACGGTAGCAGGGGCACTCTGATGCGTATCCTTATCGTAGAAGATGAAAAGAACCTGCGCGAGCAGCTGCATACGCGGCTACAGGGGCAGGGTTATGCCGTGGATGTGGCCAGTAATGGTGAAGAAGGTCTTTTTCTGGCGATGGAACATCCTTTCGATGCGGCAGTCATTGACTTGGGCCTGCCAAAACTGTCGGGTATTGAAGTCATCAAGCGACTTCGTTCGCAGGGGTCGGTATTGCCAATTCTGATACTGACCGCGCGCTCGCGCTGGGAGGAAAAAGTAGAGGGTCTGGAAGCAGGCGGTGACGATTACCTTGCCAAACCCTTCCATATCGAAGAATTGCAGGCACGATTACGTGCGTTAATCCGCCGTTCTGTGGGCAGTGGTGACAGCGAGATGCGATGTGGTCCGGTCACCTTGAATACGCGTAAACAGTCCGTAAGTGCGGATGGAAAAGAACTCGAGCTGACTGCCTATGAATATAAGGTGATCGAGTATCTGATGTTGCATGCGGGTGAAGTTGTTTCCAAGACGGTTTTGACGGAGCATATTTACGACCAGGACTTTGACCTCGACAGTAATGTCATCGAGGTGTTCATTGGCCGTTTGCGTAAGAAGCTGGATCCCGAAAATATATACACCCCTATCGAGACATTACGTGGAAGGGGATACCGTTTCACGCTTTGCAGTAAATCTTGAATAAGGCTTCTTTACAAACACGTCTATTACTTACCGCTTCAATCATATTGACGGTTTTTCTGGGGCTGACAGGTACAGCGCTCTTTCAAGCCTTTCAGAGCAGTGCCGACAGAGCAGAGCAGGGGAAACTTGAAGGGCAATTATACGGTTTGCTGGGGGCTGCTGAGCTTGATTCAGCGGGAAAGCTGCAGATGAACACTGATCTTGCTGAGCCACGATTTTCCCTTCCTGAATCCGGGCTGGTGGCTGAAATAATTGATGAGCAGGGCAAGTTAATCTGGCAATCTGTTTCTACTCTGGGAATGAAGCGGCCACCGCTGAATGTTTTGGGTGTTGATGAATCCCGTTTTCAGCGCCTGTCGGTAAACGGCAGTGCATGGTTTAGTTTTAGCTATGGCATTGCCTGGGTCGATGAACAGGACAAAGAACATCGTTACAGCTTCAGGGTCATGGAGAGCCCAGAGGCCTTCAATCAACAGGCTGAGCAATTTCGCCAGACGCTGATCGTTTGGTTAACGGCCGCTGCCCTGATATTACTGGTAGTACAGGTGATGGTATTGCGATGGAGCCTTCGGCCGCTACGGCGCATTGAAGCCGAAGTCCATCAGGTTGAAAGGGGTGAGCGGGAACAACTGACAGAAGATTATCCCAGGGAACTAAACGGACTTGCTGCCAGCCTGAATTTATTGTTGGCCAACGAACGGCGTCATTTGCAACGCTATAGAAACACACTGGCTGATCTTGCCCACAGTATAAAGACACCACTGGCTGTGTTGCGTGGTGCATCAGAGGCTGACAACGAACAACAGGAAATCAGTCAGCTTATTGCTGAAGAAGTGGATAAAATGGACAACATTGTTGAGTATCAATTACAAAAGGCTGCGGCAGCGGGGAGAAAAAGCCTGACCGGCGGTGTTGAGATACTGCCTGTAGCCAGGCGTCTACTCGCATCCCTCAGCAAGGTGTACCGTGACAAAGGAATATCCTATCAGGTGAATATCGACGAGCCCGCTACTTTTCTGGGTGAGGAAGGTGATTTGATGGAGCTTATCGGCAACCTGCTCGACAACGCAAGCAAATGGTGCGACACGAAAGTGTCAATCACTGTAAAAAATACACCGTCTGACAACGATGTTGTCACTCATAATAAACAAGTGATCATTATTGAAGATGATGGACCGGGTATTGCTGAAGAACAGGCAGAAAACTTGTTACAGCGAGGCGTAAGAGGCGACACACTGGCGCCGGGGCATGGTATAGGTCTTGCGGTCGTCAGGGAAATCGTTAAGGCTTATGGGGGGGAGTTGACGATCACACGATCGGAGATGGGTGGGGCGAGGGTTGAAATTCAACTTTAAACTTTCAGCTCACTGCTATCCCGTTAACCTGATCTTATTTTGCTGTCGTTGTCGCAGTGCTTGGGATGCAGAGAACCCAATGGTGTTGGAGACATGGCTATCGATAACATCTCCCCGTCATTCCGGCAAACAATTCCGTCATTCCGGCGCAGGCCGGAATCTAGCGGGTTCAACGACTTACTGGATACCGGGTCAAGCCCGGCATGACGATGTGGCGTTAACGGGACAGCAGTGCTTTTAGCTTTCAACTTTAAACTTTTAGCTTTCAACTTTCCACTGCCATTAATACTTCATCACATTCGGATCCTCCTCAACCGGCATCTGGATTGGGGGCCTGTCGGATTTTGATGCCGGCGTCGCACGGTTGAATGACCAGCCGGTAAGTTCTCTGATCTGCTCTTCCATGGTTTTTGATAAAGGCACCATCTGGCCAGCTACGTGCAGGATGTCTTTCTGGTTGAAGTCGCGCCTTTCCTTATAGGCTTCGATTCTGGCTGAGCTGATCAGGGATTCGATTTCTGCGCCACTCCATTTTTCCGTAATGGCGGAGAGTATATCGATTTTAAAATCTTTCGGATCGCCACCATGACCTCTGATATGAATAGAGAGTATTTCTTCGCGTTCCTTGTCGTTGGGTAGATTGAGGAAGAATACCTGGTCGAAACGTCCCTTCCGCAGCATTTCTGCCGGTAGCTTCCTGATTCGGTTGGCGGTGGCGGCGACGAAGACATCGTGTGATTTTTCCTGCATCCATGTGAGGAAGCTGGAGAAGATGTTGATGTTACCACCGGAGGAGCCTTCATCGTAACCGAAACTGTTTTCCACTTCATCAATCCACAGTACGATGGGTGCAATCCTTTCTGCCAGACTAATGGCCTGTTCAAATGCATATTCCGGTGTGCCGTAGACACCGGACATGACAAGGTTCATATCGAGTCGCACTAGTGGAATATTCCATGCGCGGGCGATGACTTTTGATGCCATACTCTTACCACAGCCGCTGACACCCATAAACAGTATACCTGATGGTGGCTGGATGCCAGAGGCGATGGCCTCACGACTGAACAGCTCTTTGCGTGTGGTGACCCAGTTTTTCAGGTTATCGAGTCCGCCCACTTCATCGAGACTGGTAATGGCAGGGATGAAGCGCAGGCAGCTTTCCTTTTTAAGGATCAGACCCTTCTCTTTCTGGGTCTCGATAATCACTTCTTCAGGCTTCAGCTTTTTTACCCGCAATAAGGTCAGTAATAGATGGCCGATCTCTTCCAGACCCAGTCCTTTCATTGCATTGGCTGTTTGATTCACCCAGTCATCGTTAATCTTATCGCCCAACTTATATTTCACAAGTGCTTCTTTCAGATAGGTGATGATTTCTTTTTCTGTAGGTTGTTCAAACTCAACCAGCAGGACTTCTTTCTTTAATGAATCGGGCAATTTCAGTGTCGGGAATGAAATGAAAACAAAGACATCTCTATTTTTATTTTTTTGGTAGAGATCACGCAGTACCCGTTCAAGCAGCAGGTTGCCATTAAAAAAAGCGGGCAGATCTTTCAGTAGGTAGAAGGATGATTTGTCCGATTTACTGATGTATTCAACAGCTTCAACGGGGTCGTGGATATCCGCGATCTGTTCAGTGCCACTAAAGAAGCCCTTGCCGGCAGTCCAGGTGATAACCGGCCTGTTATCGTAGTAATGTTTCACGGATACGGCGGCCAGGTTTTTTTCTATACGCTCTTCTTCCCAGCCGAGAATGTAGATCAGTGGGTAGCGAGAGATTATGCCGTGATTAATTTGCTGGCTTGCCGATTCATGCATGCGTGCATATTCCTTAACTTTTTATTGTTACCGTCATCGTTCATCATACCGTACTTTTACGTGTTACGTCTGTCCACATCGATCGGGCCTGTTTTCCTCTTTTCAGGGGTATCATTATGCGGTGACAAGCTACCATGGCATTGATTTGCGGTGGAATGACGGATAGTATCTACAGGTTGTTGTAGCGGTGGCGGTAATGGCATTTTGTGCTCAGTGATTCTTTGACATAGATCATATACGGGAGTAGGTATATAGGGCATATTGATCCCAGGTTTATCGGGCCGCAGAGGGATAGGGGGTAAGCGGAGGATGGAAGGGTTTGGATTTTCCGCAACACGTAAATCGTAACACTTAAAACGACTATGTTATGACTATGGCGAAACTTGTAGATGGCTTCGGGCGACGTATTGAGTATCTGAGACTCTCTGTTACGGACCGTTGTGATCTACGTTGCAGTTATTGCATGCCGGCTGATCACCGGAACCTCTCCGAGCCTGACCACTGGTTGACTTTTGGTGAGACCGAGCAGATCGTTCGTGTGTTTGCCGGCATGGGTTTGCACCATCTGCGTATTACCGGTGGTGAGCCGTTAGTTCGGCGCAATGTGACGGGCCTCATCCACCGCCTGCATGATATTCCCGGCATTGATGATCTCTCACTGAGCACCAATGCCACACGACTTGGTAAGATGGCCGGCGAACTCAAGCAGGCGGGTATTTCGCGTATTAATGTCAGCCTGGATACCCTTAACCCGGACACTTTCCGTCAGATTACTAAAGGCAAGCTTGAAAAAGTGCTGGCAGGTCTGCAGGCGGCTAAAAAGGCAGGTCTTTCGCCTATCAAGATTAATATGGTGGTGATGGAGGGTGTGAATGTCGATGAGATTGATCAACTGGTCGAGTTTTGCGGGAACAATGACTTCACTCTGAGAATGATTGAAACCATGCCACAGGGTAATACAGGCCGAAGTGCCAGCAGGTCTTATGTCAGCCTGCAGAAAATTGAAAAGAATCTGGTTAAGAAGTATGACATGATCCCTGCCGTAACCCGCGGCGGTGGGCCGGCACGTTACCTGCAGATGCGCAACAGCAAAACCACCGTTGGCTTTATCACCCCGATGTCGCAGCACTTTTGTGAAACCTGTAACCGTGTGCGTCTATCTGTAGAAGGCACGCTGTATCTCTGTCTGGGACAGGATGATAAAGTAGAATTACGTCCGCTAATTCGCGCAGGCATCAGCGATGATGACCTGCAGCAGGTACTAATAAAAGCGATTGCCAGCAAGCCTGAACGTCACGATTTTAATGAGCAACCCGGCAAGATCGTCCGTTTCATGTCCATGACGGGTGGTTAGGGCCGACTGTATCTGATCCCTTTCAAGAAGAGATTAATAAGGTGAAACCATGAGCTGTTGTTGTTCAACGTCTTCTTCGAAACTTATGCCTCTTGATGAGGCCCTAAGTCTTCTTATTCGCAGTGCTACGCCTGTCGTGGATGAAGAAACCGTGATGCTTGATGAGGCGATGGACAGAGTGTTGTCGCAGCCAGTCACATCAAATATTAATGTTCCTGCCTGGGATAACAGTGCTATGGATGGTTATGCGCTGTGTTATGAAGATACCGCAAGCCTTGATCAGATACCTGTTTCGCAACGTATTCCTGCCGGGACTACCGGTCAGCCGCTACAGCCCGGGACGGCGGCAAGAATATTTACCGGTGCACCGGTACCTGCGGGCGCGGACACGGTAATCATGCAGGAGATGGTATCGCGTGAAGGTGAAATGATTCGCATTAATGGCGATGTGAATACAGGTGCAAATATACGGCGTGTTGCTGAAGATATTCGTCGGGGGGATGAAATCATTGAAGCCGGCTGTAAGTTGCAGACACAACATATCGGACTTGCTGCTTCAACAGGTACAGACAGGCTGGTGGTAAAGCGAAAGCTGAGGGTGGCTATCTTTACCACTGGTGATGAACTGATAATGCCGGGGCAGCCCCTTGGCGCTGGAAAGATATATAACTCCAACCGTTATTTATTTAGAGGATTATTGGAAAAGCTGGGTTGTGAGGTGATAGACCTGGGTAATGTTATCGATGAATACCAGGCAACCTGTGATGCCATCAATACAGGTGTAGACAAGGCAGATTTGATTCTATCCAGTGGTGGTGTTTCAGTCGGTGAAGAAGATTATGTTAAGAAAGCACTGGAAGAGATGGGTCGCCTGGACCTATGGAAGATTGCTGTGAGACCGGGTAAGCCATTGGCGTTTGGTAAGGTTAAGGGTGTTCCATTTATAGGCGTACCGGGCAACCCGGTTAGCTTATTCGTTACCTTTAGCATCTTTGCCAGACCATTTATATTGCGCAGCATGGGTATAACAGATGAGACGCCGGTAGAATACAGGGTCGTTGCAGGTTTTGACTGGGACCGACCGGATAAGCGAATTGAATATATGCGTGCACGGTTAGAAACAAACGATGAAGGGCAGAAGGTTGTTAATGTTTATCCAAGCCGTTCATCAGGAATATTAAGCTCGGTTACCTGGGCAGATGGTATGGTCGTTCTTGAGCCTGGTCAGCAGATAGCTAAAGGAGACAATGTAAGGTTTATCCCTTTTACATCGCTTTATTAAATCGGGTGTTATCGAAGATAACGATTGTTGCGGCGTTCATATAAGGTAACACTGCTGTCCCCCTCATCCTTCAAGTCAATTATGGTCAATTTATACTTACCCCCTTACGTGTCGATGGGTCTACCCCAATCCCAACGGTGATACCACGGCGCTTTACCGAAAAGACTCATGTTATCCACATTCCATTGGCTGCCGCTGATGTTGTAGCCACCTTTCCTGGCGTACTCCAGCAGGAGATCACGGTAGATAATATTCTCCGACACCGCCAGCGGCATACCTGGATTAGCAATCTTGTTCCAGATAGGTGCCCACTGTCCCTGTTCCTGCACTTTCTTTTTACCATGCAAGCCAAATCGATGTGGGGTAGATACTTTTTTGGTAGGAGCGTCGCTCGGCGCGATCATTTCAGACAAAGCCCTCTTGAAAATTAAAAAGCGACACACATATATGAAACAGATCAACTGCACGTGCTTTTGAAGTGGCGTGCAGAGTTAACTAGCTAAAAGCTAAATTTAAACAGATAGACGGAGGTGTGATATGTCAAATATCGTTCAACAGCCTGGCCGTGAAGTCGGTTGGGGGCTTTTTAATAATAGTCTGGATGATGTGTTCGAAGGTTTCTTCAGGCCACACTCAGCAAATCCGGGGGATCTAACAGGTGGCAGTCTGGTTCCGGTCATTGATCTGCATGAAAATGACAATAGCTACACGGTCAGGGCAGAGATACCCGGGGTAAAGAAGGAAGACATTGATGTCACTGTGCATGACGGCATACTGACTATTAATGCCGAGACCCGATATGAAAACGAAGAGAAGGAAGAGGGTCGTGTGCTCCGACAGGAACGTCGTTATGGTAAATATGTCAGAAGCATTCGACTTGGTAAAGATGTAGATGAAAGCCACGTCAAGGCAAGTTACAAGGACGGTGTTCTTGAACTTGAACTCCCAAAAGTTGAAGAGGTTAAACCGAAGAAGATCTCTATCGATGTGAATTAGAAAGCAATCGTAAATTTATTCCCCTTTAAGCTGCCGTATGGCAGCTGTTTTTTTGTCTGCATTCCGTGTAACAGGGCTATGCAATTCGTCAGCAAGTCGAATACAATCAAAAGCTGGAATTATTCACTGGTAAGCAATATGAGCACATCTAACATATCGGCACAGCAAAGGGCTAGCATACTTGCTGAAGCGTTGCCGTATCTAAAGCGTTTTCGGAAGAAGACTATCGTCGTCAAGTACGGCGGTAATGCTATGGTGGATGAAAGCCTGAAAGAAGGCTTTGCGCGTGACATAGTACTGATGAAGCTGGTGGGCATCAATCCCGTTATTGTGCACGGTGGGGGACCACAGATTAATCAACTACTGGATAAGATCGGCAAGGAAAGCCAGTTTGTTAGGGGTATGAGGGTAACTGACAGTGAGACCATGGATGTGGTTGAGATGGTGCTTGGTGGCCTGGTCAACAAGGAGATCGTTACCTTGTTGAATCGCTTCGGTGGTAAGGCAGTGGGTCTGTCCGGTAAAGACGGCGGCTTGTTACACGCCCGCAAGATGCTGCTTGAAAGCAACGCGGATCCTGCACTCAGTGCGTCAGAAATTATCGACATTGGTCATGTTGGTGAAGTGGAAAGCGTTGACCCGGAAATTGTAAAGCTGCTGGAGTCCGGCGAGTTTATTCCCGTTATAGCCCCTATCGGTGTTGATAATGAAGGGCAGACATACAACATCAATGCTGACACCGTGGCCGGTACTATTGCGCGTACTTTGATGGCAGAGAAGCTGATACTGATGACAAACACTGCCGGTGTACTGGACGAGAGCGGCGACGTAGTGACGGGTTTGAGCGCCGCTGAGGTTGACCGGCTGGTGAAGTCCGGTGCCATCCACGGCGGTATGTTGCCCAAGGTTACCTGCGCGCTGGATGCAGTAAAGTCAGGGGTTAAGTCTGCTCATATTATTGATGGCAGGGTGGAGCACGCCTTGTTGCTGGAAGTGTTTTCTGATGAAGGCATTGGGACATTGATTTCTGGCTAGCAGGTGGTAGTCATGGAGCAAGGCTTTACGGAACCCACACGCAGAGAATCACCCTGTTGCCCATAGGTGGTATGGCCGGCCCAGTTTTATGTTTTTCCTTTTTGAGTTGTCACCTTTCCGGCACGCAGGCCATTTGCAACGGCCAGCAGCTCGCTCGCTTCATGAGCCAGCACTGTGAAGGCTATACTGATCATGCCAGTCACGCCAAGCGGGATAAGTAGGGCAAGAACCGTAACAGAAAAAACGATATTCTGTTTACTGACTTTCCTTGCCTTACGGCCAAGATGAATCACTTCAACAAGCTTGTTCAGATCATCCGCCATCAGGGCAACGTCGGCGGCCTCGATGGCGGCATCCGTACCGGCGGCTCCCATGGCGACGCTACAGGTAGCCGTCGCCAGGGCAGGGGCATCGTTGACACCGTCTCCGATCATGAGGACATGGCCCCGGGTAAGCAATTCCTTGATGGCATTGACCTTGTCTTCGGGTCTCAGATCAGCCCGTACATCGTCGATGCCTGTTTGCTCGGCAATTTTCTGTGCCGTGCCGGTATTGTCACCTGTCAGCATGACGGTACGGATACCTTGTTTGTGCAGTGACTGTATAACTTCCGAGGCATTCTCGCGCAAGATATCCTGCATGGCAATTAGGCCCTGAAGTCCGGCCTCCGATCCAACCAGTACGACAGTTTTCCCTTCATCCTGAAGGCTTGCGATTTGATCTTCAAACTGGCTGATATCCTGTTCCCTCTCACGAAACAGACCGGGGTTTCCCAGGTACCAGGTGGTACCGTCCCAATCAGCCTGTATCCCTGATCCCGTCAGTGCCTTGAAGTTTGATACGTTTACAGGGTCTATTTTCTGACTATCGCCATAATTTCGTATTGCACGGGCCAGAGGGTGTTCTGAATGACGTTCCATGCCGTATGCCAGAGCGATCAGGTTCGACCTTTGTTGGTCGTTACGGGTGATGATGTCCGTTACTCGTGGTTTGCCATAGGTGAGAGTGCCCGTCTTGTCGAAGGCGATAATATCAATGATACCGAGATGCTCCAGGTGGGCACCACCCTTGATCAGAATACCGCGTTTGCCGGCACCGGCAATTCCTGCAGCCATAGTGATCGGTAGCGATATCACCAGTGCACAGGGGGCAGCGGCGACCAGAAGAATTACGGCACGTACTGCCCAGATACTCATGTCAGCAGAAAGAAGCCAGGGGACCAGCAGCATCAGTGCAGAGGTCAGCAGTACCAGCGGACTGTATCGTCGGCCAAAGCGTTCCATCCACTGTTGGGCCTTGCCTTTCTGATCTTGTGCCTCTTCAACAAGATGGATAATACGAGACAGCGTGTTATCTGCAAAGGTTTTATTTGCCTCGATGGTTAGCACACCCTGGCCGTTTATACTGGCAGCAAAAACCTTCATTCCGGGTATTTTATCCACAGGAAGTGATTCACCGGTGACCGGTGATTCATCGAGGCTTGATACACCGCTCATTATTTTACCGTCTGTGGGAAGCGACTCACCCGGCCGCACAACAAAAAGGTCACCAATCTTTAACTCTTCTGCCGGAATAATAACGTCTTCACCCTTCCTGATTACGCGTGCTTCTTTTGGGGCGAGATCCAGCAAGGCCCGTATAGCGGTACGTGTTCGCGCAAAGGTATATTCCTCAACACCTTCCGCAGCGCCGTATAACACGACCAGAGCGGCAGCCTCTTCCCACATGCCAAGGATTCCAGATCCAGTCGTGGCTGCGACCATTAACATGGAAATACCGATTTCATGTTCTTCATAAAGTGACTTAACACCCTCCTGTGCCCAGTACCAGGCACCGACCGGAATGGCGATCCAGTAGAGGATGTGCGCGAAAGTTAATTCAATCAGACCGGCCTGCGCGAGTATCCATGCTGGCAGGGCGATCAGGCCCGCGATCAGGGCATTACGGAGAGGGGAAAAGCGCCACCAGGGGCCAGTAAAATCTTCATTTGTGTTGCAACAGGACATTATTTTGTACCTTAAAGGACTTGGGCAGCAGACAGTCTTGCCATGACTGTCTGGTATTTGATCATCACGTGCTGTGTGTTGTCTCCATTTCGACCTTTCCTTTTGAGAAACGCGTATAGAGTACCGGCAAAACGAACAGGGTAAGCAGTGTGGATGAAAACAGTCCACCCACCACAACTGTCGCCAAGGGGCGTTGAACCTCAGACCCGACACCACTGGCCAACAGCATCGGTATCAGACCCAGCGCCGCGATGGAAGCCGTCATCAGAACCGGGCGTAAACGTGAGAGTGCACCACTGAAGATGGCTTTATCCGCAGGAGCCGTTCCCCCTTCGACACGCTGGTTAATGGCATTTACCATTACCACACCATTCAGCACGGCGACGCCGAACAGGGCGATGAAACCGATGGAACCGGGTACTGACAGGTACTGTCCGGAAAAGAATAATGCGGCGATACCCCCTATGAGGGCAAGCGGTACATTGAGCATGATCAACAAGGCCTGCCCTACAGAGTTAAACGCAAAGTAGAGCAGTAGAAAGATCAGCCCAAGCGACAGCGGTACAACGATCATCAAACGCTGTTGTGCGTGTTGCTGGTTTTCGAACTGACCACCGAAGACTATGCTGTAACCAGTCGGCAGGTCGATTTCATCACGGATACGTTGATCGATTTCTGCAACCAGACCACCCATGTCGCGACCCTCGACGTTTGTTTGAATCACAACGCGGCGCTGGACATCGTCGCGGCGAATCTGTGGTGGACCGGATTCGATACCGACAGTGGCAACATCGCTGAGCTTTACCCATGCTCCGCCAGGGGCCTGCAGAATCAGGCTGCTGATGGCTTCGATACTGTTACGGTACTCCCTGGCCAGACGGACATAAATGTCATAGCGTTCATTACCCTGAATCACCTGACCGGCCTCCTGCCCACCAATCGCATCGGATACCAGGCGGATGACCTGGTTTACGGGAATGCCATAGCGTGCCAGCTTGTCTCGATCGGGCCGCACAACCAATTGTGCTTCGCCCTCGCTTTGTTCCAGTGCAACACCGGTGGTGCCATCGATTTTCTTGACCAGGGCATCAATCTCCTTGCCTTTTTCGACCAGCACAGCCAGGTCGGCACCAAATAGTTTAATGGCCAGCTGGGCCTTAACTCCTGACAGGAGTTCATCAACGCGCGTAGCGATAGGTTGTGAAAAAGTAAACAGCAGACCGGGCATGATGGACATTTTTTTCTCCATCAACTTCTGAATTTCCTTACGGTTTTTTGCTGAGGTCCACTCCGGTACCGGTTTCAGGCCCATAAAGATCTCGATATTGGAAACAGGCTCAGGGTCACCACCCACTTCAGCACGACCGACTCGACTGGAGGCATACAGGACCTCGGGAAAGGTCAGTAATTGTTTCTCCAGTATCTGTGCCACTTTAACGGCGGTATTGAGGCTTGCGGAGGGGGCCAGCGTCACACGTACATTGATAGTGCCTTCCTCAAGTTCCGGTACGAACTCTGTTCCAAGAAAAGGGACCAGGGTGATGGAGGCAACAAAGAGTCCGAGCGCTATCATCACCACAACGGTCCGATGAGCCAGTGATTTTCGTAACAATACGCGATAAATTTTTTCTATTGGTTTTAAAATCGGACTGGCTTTTTCTGCGACACCTCGTTTAAAAATAAAGGTTGCCAGAGCCGGTATGACTATCAATGCTACCAGCAGAGAGGCGATCATGGCCAGTACGATGGAGATTGCCATCGGCTGGAACAACTTGCCTTCCACACCTTCGAGTGCGAACAATGGTGCGAATACAATGGTAATGATAAGCACGGCAAAAAATACCGGTCTACCGACTTCTTTGGCCGATTCCTTGATGCGCAGGGCCATACCGTGATCATCATGTGCCGAGTCATAGGGATGCGGATCCCCCTTATCAATACCCTGCTGCAGTATTTCTCTGTGCTGGGCATCCGGATGTGTCAGATGACTGAAGATATGCTCCATCATCACCACCGAGCCATCGACCATCATGCCAATGGCGATAGCCAGTCCACCCAGTGACATCAGGTTTGCCGATATCCCCCAGTAAGCCATGGCCATCAGTGCCATACCAATCGATATCGGGATAGACAGCAGTACCAGCAGGGTCGCACGGATATTCATCAGAAACAGTAGCAGTACAATGATAATAAGTACAAAGGCTTCCAGTAGCGCTTTGGCTACCGTTGAGACGGCTTTGTCGACCAGGTCAGACTGGTCGTAGAATGGTTCAATGATGACGCCATCGGGCAGCGCCTGCTGGATAGCGGGCAGACGCTTCTTGATGCCATCAATAGTGGCCTTGGTATTCGCTCCCATACGTTTCATGACTATGCCCACAACGACTTCACCCAGCTGTTTTACAGCACCGGTTTCATCACGCAGGGTCATGGTGACTGCCCCCTGACGAATCTCAGCACCAAACTCAACGACGGCGATGTCTTTCACCCGTACCACGGTGCCATCCTTGTCTTTAAGCGGGATGTTGCCGATATCACGCAGTCCATCCTTGCCTGGGCGTACCCAGCCGACACCCCGAATAACGAGTTGTTCGGCCCCCCGATCCATATACCAGCCGCCAGCGTTGCGGTTGTTGGCTTCAATGGCTTCCGTCACCTCGAGCGGTGTGAGTTTGAAACTCAGCAGACGCTGCGGATCCAGCTGGATCTGGTATTGCTTTACCTCACCGCCAAAAGAGAGCACTTCGGTGACGCCTCCTACCGGCATCAGCAATAGTTTGACTACCCAGTCATTGAGGCTGCGCAATGTCTGGCTGTCAACTTTTCCGGTTTCTTCAGAGCGGATCATGTACTGAAATACCTGGCCCAGGCCGGAAGTATTCGGCCCCATGGCCGGTGTGCCTATACCGTCCGGTATTTGTCCACGTGCAGATAGCAGACGCTCGAACACCAGTGAACGGGCAAAATAAATGTCAGTTCCTTCTTTGAAAACAACGGTGATCCCTGATAATCCCGTCTTGGAAATTGAACGGACTTCCTCGACATCTGGCAGGCTATACATCACCGCTTCAATCGGGAAGGTGATCAATTGTTCAACCTCTTCTGCAGCCAGTCCCGGTGCTTCCGTATTGATAGTGACCTGGACATTGGTGACATCAGGGAAGGCATCGAGGTTAAGTTTTGGCAGAATAATACCGGCCCCAAATACCATGGCAACCAGAGCAATGACCACCAGCAGACGACTGCCGACAGCCGTATCAATAATTTTATTTAACACGACGGTCTCCTAATGATTATCAATTTTAAAGCCACTTTTTGCCAGTTCAGACTGGACAAAAAAAGCACCTTGAGTGACCACGGGAGTGCCGGGTTCGATACCGGAAATAACCGCCTTGCCGTCACTGACGTATTCCAGCTCAATTTCTACTGCCTTGAACTTACCCGGTTCATCCTGTTCCACCAGTACCTGCCAGTCACCATCGGGGCTGCGTAGCACAGCAGACTCAGGCACACTGAGTACCTGCCTGGTCGCACTGGTCTGAATACGCACATTAACGAACATGCCTGGGTGAAGCTGATCGTCGTCATTTTCCACATCCAGCCGTACTGCCAGTGTGCGAGTTGTTTCATCAAGGGTGTGATGGATCTGGCTAACTGTAGCGGGGAATATCCTGTTTCCTACCTGAATAGTGGCCGGATTACCTGAACTGATGCGGGCGGCATCAGCTGGGCGTACCCGTGCTTCCACCCACATGATGGATTCATCTGCAATAAGCATGAGTTCACGACCCGGGTTTACGCGTTCTCCGACAACAAAATCATCCATAAGAACACGCCCCTTGAGCGTTGCAATCAAGCTGAAAGTACCGTCTGCAGTAATTTTGCTTTTTTCATCAAGCAGTTTGTTTATCTCTTCATGCGACATTCCATAGGCATGAACCTTCGCACTTGCCTGATCTCTACTGACCCGGGCTTCGGTGTAGCGCCTTTCCGAAACAACTTTACGGCCAAGAGATTTAACTCGCCGCCATTCGCGATCAGCGACCAGCAGTTCGCCTTCGGCCTGTGCCATTTCTACGCTGGACAGGGTCACCAGAGGCTGGCCCTGCTCGACGTTATCACCGAGTCGGGTATGGCGTTCTATGATTTGTGCGGCGATACGGGGTGTGATTTTTACCGTACGGTAGTCATTGAGCATAACTTCACCCGGCGCAGTAAATGTGCCTGCGATATTGCGTGGAACGAGTCGGCTTACTTTGATACCGGCTGTCTTTACCTGCTCGGGGCTTAGGTGCACCCCCCCGAATTTTTCATCTCCACTGTTTTCATTACGCCCCTGTTCTTTATGATCAGTTGATGCAGAAGCCGTTTTGACCGGATTACTCTCTGCCGTAACGGTATAAGTCATAATCAGTGTCGATATGAGGAGTGCAACGTGTAGTGGTTTCATAGGTATAATCATTTGTCTGTTCCTGTATTCGTAATCTCCAGCCAGTCATCGATGCTGGCCGTGTCTTTCATCCATTCAAAGCTGCTGCGCCACATCTGTTTACGCAGTTCAATTCCCGAAGCCTGTGTATCCAGTGCCTGTTTGAGCTGGACGAGATAGTCGGTGGTGCTCATGTCGCCGCTACGCCACAGGCGTTTGGTCAATGCCAGCTGGCTATCGATATACTCACGACCGCTTTCCCGCCAGGTATTGAACGCTGAACGCAGCAGGCGATAACGCTGTGTACTGCTCAAGACCTGAGCCTTCAGATCGCGCACTGTTTGACGCAGTGTTTGCTCGGCCTGCGCCAGTTCCTGGCGTGCCGTTTGTACTTCTGCCTTCTGGTCATTTCGTATCTTGAGCGGCAGGCTCAGTGTCAGTCCGACCAGGGATTCCTCGTCTTCTCTGCCACCGCGTACGGCAAGCGTCGGCTCCCAGCTGCGCTCACTTTTTCGAAGTGCCACGCGCGCACTCAAGGCATCAACATTGGATGCTGATTTTCGAATAGTCGGGAGTTCAATGATGAAAGCCTCCACATCTGCTGGCAGGACAGGCGAGGGCAGCGATTCCGGCAGTACGCCGGTTTTGCCTGGCGGTGTGGGGAAAAGAGCGATGACTCTTTCCTGGGAGGCCGTATAGGTTGTCAGTGCCTGTGCATGCGCCATCAACGCTTCATTGTAGGCCAGTTGCGCGAGGTTGGTTTCTACCTGTGAGAGGTCACCTGCCCGATAGCGCCGCCTGGCAATGTTGGCAAACTCACGCATGAGTGCCAGCCCCTCAACAGCGAGGGCTGCAATCTCTTTGCCTGACTGTTGGTCAGACAGTGCAGTCAACAAATCGTGAAGTAGCGACAACCTGGCCAGTTCGAACCTGGCACGCGCGGCTTTCAGCCCAGCTTCGGCAACCCCTGTTCTTGCCTTACGTTGTCCGCCACTGTCTATTTTCTGGCTGTACTGGAGTACGGTTGTATTGATATCGGTATTCTCCGTATCAAACGCCAGTTCCGGGTTGTACAGCGGGCGTTCAGCTGCCCGCAGGCGCGTGGCAGCAGCTTGCAGGGCATTTCTGGCGGCGAGCAGGCGCGGGTGCCCAGGCAGCGCGTTCGAAATGAGTGTGGCAAGGTCTGCCGGTGCGTGGTTATCCAGCGACACGGCCAGCTTTGTCTGATTTGCCCACACAGGCATTGTGAGCAGGCCCGCACAAAGTGCAGACACGAGTAATGTCTTGTTAATCATTTAGTGATTCCTGAAAAGGTTACAACAGTGCATCTGTCTTGATGCACGCGTAGCGATTTATTTAGAAATCAGGCGTTGGGTGGTGGAAGTGCGGGTCGGTAGGCCTGGGAAATGCGGGCGTGATTACTGGTTGCTATTGTATCCACGGTGCTGCGGGAAATTATTTCACCGCTGTGACTAAGGATGCCAATGAAATGGACTGCGTCATGGCAGCAGTGTTTGCTGGAGGAATTGTTCAGATTGACGGGTTCAGCATCGTCAGACGTAGCAGAGGAGTGATTTTGTTTTTCGTGTTCCTGAACCAGATCCGCTGTATCGAGAGCCCATACCACATTGCTAACGAGCAGGAAGAATATAGTGACGTTGACAAGAAGCTTTTTCATGTCTCTTCATTGTACAACATGTTGATAATGATGCGAAGTCACTGAACCATTCGAAACGTGTGGACATGTTGGAGAAATACTACATTCTTTGACATATATCAATAAAAATAATTTAAGGATAAGCTAATATACCTCCGTAATTTGATCGGTGGTCTGGCTTTGGTCTGATATATTCTTTACATATTTTATGTTGTATATAAACAAAAAATTATCTGGAACAATACTAAGAATCATGATTTTGATTCCGATACTGCTTCCTGTTGCGCCTGCGGTTGCAACCGGGATGACCGCTTTGGATGATAAATCAGTCGAGCATGAAAAATGTATCAATAAGACGGGACACAATCATTCATCTGTTGATGGCCAGCTTGCCGTTGGCAATGGAACAGGTAAGGCAGCAGATAGCGAGCATCAGTACTCTAAAGACTCCTGTTGCCATAGAGGCGAATATTCCTGTCAGGGTTCCTACCTTGGTGAGACCTCAACTACGCCCGTTTTATTGACCCGAACATCAATTCTGTCTCAACATGAAGTCGCCATCAGTTTCTTTTCAGCTACAGAACATTTCTTTAGCAATGAAGATTACCAGCCCCCCTTACGCCCTCCTATTTACTGATCCCAGGCCTGTTAAAGGTTAATGTTGTCCGTGTGTCATGTCATGGTGCATGAGCCAGCAAAATAGAAGATATTCAATCGTGTGATTAATTCCCTTGTAATATGCAGGGACGGAGTAATGAGATGAAAAAACGAGACAATACAATATTAAGAAAGGCTGTTATGGCAGTTGTAATTGGTGCCTTTCCGCTTACTTCCATGGCAGGTGGCAGCGACTATGATGTGCTGCAGGACCAGGTCAAAGTACTGCAGCAGCAGTTGGAGCGAGTGCAGAAGGCCCTCAAGGAAATAGAAACGAAGAGTGCATCGAAACAGGATATGGAAACGGCCAAGTCAGAGTTCAGGGAAGAGATATCTAATGCGATGACGCCGAATACCCTGGTACATCTTGCTGGTTATGCAAACGTTGGTTACGACAGCGAAGCAGGAAAGGATGGAAGCTTCAATGCTATTCAGTTTTCTCCAATTTTACATTATCAATACAAAGATATATTTATGCTCGAAGCAGAACTTGAATTCAAGGCTGAGGCAGATGGTGAAACTGAGGTGGAGATGGAATATATGAGCATCGACTGGTTCATGAATGACTATTCTATACTCGTTGCTGGTAAGTTCCTCAGTCCAATAGGCACATTCAGGCAAAACCTTCACCCCTCATGGATCAACAAAATGGCAGATGCCCCTCCTGGCTTTGGGCATGATGGTGCTGCGCCGACCTCCGATGTCGGGCTGCAGGTGCGTGGTGGCTTCGGTGAAAAAGTGCGCAGTAACTATGCGGTCTATGTCGCTAACGGGCCGGAATTAAATGCTGCTTCTGAAGATGGTGAGTTCGAGCTGGAAGGTATCATGGCTGAGGGCTTTTCTACCGATGTCGATGGCGAGAAGACGATTGGTGGTCGATACGGGATTATACCCATGGCCGGCCTTGAAATTGGCTTGTCAGCAGCGACAGGTAAGGCAGCCGTGACCAATATCGTTGATGAAGATGCCGGCACTTCAATGAGTGTACTGGGTAATTCCCGCAGCTATGATGTTTTCGGTGCTGACTTTTCATGGCAGAGAAAAGCGCTCGATTTTCGCGGTGAATATATCCAGACGAAAATTGGAGAGGACCTGACCGGCCCGGGGGCATCAGAAGGTGCCGACTGGAAGACCTGGTATCTGCAGGCGGCGTACATGATACCATCTGTCAGCCTTGAGCCTGTGTTGCGCTATACCGATTTTGATTCGCCGCATGCATCAGAGGACGTCAAACAATGGTCAGCCGGACTCAACTACCACTTCTCCAATCATCTGATCGCCAAGCTAAATTATCAATCCAATGATGTAAACAAAGGTAGCCGCATTCCTGAAAACAAGTGGCTCGTCCAACTGGCTTATGGTTTCTAAGGGGAAATGACATGAAAAAGCAAATGACTAATATCTATCGCGTTATGACCCTGTCTGTACTACTTGGTGCAGGTAGCGGTTTCTTTCAAACAGCAGTTGCCGCGGAATGGCCGGTAAAAGGCGACTTTGTCAAGGGTGCCCAATTGTGGGTGGAAAACTGCAACCGTTGTCACAGTTATCGTGATCCGCAGGAGCTTCGTGATGACCAGTGGATAACAACGATATACCACATGCGTATACGTGCCGGGTTTACCGGTCAGCAGGCCCGCGATTTGGTCACGTTTATGCAGAAGTCGAATAAATAGTAAGCGTTAGTTTTTAAGCAGTGCAGTGAGATGTCATACCATTTCACTGCACTTGCTCTTTATCCCCTCCAATCTTAAGTCCCTCATAATGGCTATGGAAAGACCCGGCATAGCCCCCCTGTCGTTATCATCCGAGCACCTCTATTAAATTGTATTTGCTTCAAAGCTTGACCTGTGCCTAAGGTATAGGCTGTAGACTCGAGGCATTGCGGAAACGTATGGGCAATACGGAATACGGATCCACAAATGATGGCATTGATGAAGCCATGTCAACGGATGATGCAGTAAGAATATACCGAAGTTAACGATAGGCCATACTGACGCCTGGCAGTAATTATTTTGCCAGTTGTGCCAATTAATGAGGAGATATGAAATGCTCACAGTCACTGAACTTGCAAGGCAGACCGATACAACGCCGCATGCTGTACGTTATTATACTCGCAAGGGTTTGTTGCAACCGGTCAGGCATCCAGAGAATAATTACCGTCTGTACAAACCCAGCGAAGTGCGCTGGTTGAAATTTGTCAGGCAGGCAAAAGCGCTGGGTTATACCCTGGCTGAGATACGCGCAATTATGTTGGATGCAGATAAGGGCCAGTCACCCTGTCCGCGGGTGCGCGAAATACTACTCAAACATATAGAAGAAAACAGAAGACAGCTTGAGATCTTGATGAGTCTACAAAAGCGTATGGAATTCGCACTGAAACAATGGGCGGATATGCCGGATGGAGTACCGGATGGGCATTCAGTTTGTCACCTGATAGAAAGCAGCACCGATGATAAGAAAGGAGAATTACAATGATAAAAGACCCAGTATGTGGGATGACTGTTTCTGCTGACAGTAAACATCATCACAAACATGAGGACAAAGATTATTATTTCTGCAGTTCATCCTGCCACGACAAGTTTGTTGCTGACCCGGAACAATATCTCGCACCGGAATCACTGAAAGATCCTGTTTGTGGGATGGATGTCTCTGCTGACAGTAAACATCATCACAAACATGG
>JAADJE010000042.1 GCA_013150915.1 Gammaproteobacteria bacterium | reverse complement strand
ACCTATAGTAGTGCCATAACCTATGAATGGACTCTTCGAAAAACTCTCTATCACCTCCTCCCACAATACAAGCCGGCCAGACAAGTTAGAAAGACTACCAATGCGAGCAGTCTTTTCTACACCTGCTGTATCAACACTCACACCGAGGATCCATATCGATCCGACCATCACACCAACACCCAACGTTACGGCTACAAGCAGCTTCCTTGCCTGCGGTTTGTAAATCCACCATATAAATATCGATGTAGCAAAGGCGGCAACCCAGAATGTTCGGGACTGGGTCAACGCCAAACAGGTGAGTCCTGATGCCAATGCCAGCCCCCGCCACCACCATTTACCCTCCCTGAATAACACAAATCCAATTAGCAAGCCTGATGCGGCCCCCATCATGCCAGGCGCCGGATATAAGCCCCGGAAGCGCACGCCAAATTTTAGATCAGACCAATCGCCTACCCTGCTGTAAACAATCGAGTAGTCCAGCTTAATCAACAAAATACTAATAACACACACGATGGTATATGCAATAACCGTCGTATTGAAATACAGATTGGAAGAATCACCCGGCTTCTTACTCTGCGACTCAAAATAAGCAATTGCAAAGAACAACACTGCCGCAAGTGAGGCAGTCTGTATAAGCGCATACCCCATACGTGGAGACAGCAACCCACTAACCAAGGAAATCAATAAATACCCAAAGACCGGCCAATACCTTTTCAGCAGCGCGATATTGGCATTCATAAGTACCCAGGTCATACCAACGACAAGACAAAGCCCTTGCGCAAAACCGCGCATAATATATGGGTCACCAATGTGCGCAGCATCCTTTGCAATCATTGCCAAAAGAAGAATTACCAGCACAACTTTCACACCTGCACCCCTTTTTCAGGCCTCGATATAGAAATTATTCGGAAATCCACAAACTTGTCACGATAACGCATATTCACAGCATCACGCCTGAAGCCTGTACTTTTCACGCAGAACTCGACACATAAAAGTGGGGTTTGAAATAAAATTTCGCCGCCATAGACGACGAGGCTCCTGCAAAAACCGTGGCAACCATTCAAGACCAAGCCGCTGGAATATCGGAGGTGAGCGTCTCACACAGCCTACATAGAAATCAAAAACTGCACCAATGGCCCCGATGAAGCGCACATCAAGCTTATCCCTGTTGGTATAAATCCATTTTTCCTGCTTTGGCGCCGTCATACCCACCCAAAGCACATCAGGACCGGCAGCGTTGATAGCCTTGACCATTTCATCGATATCCTGGTCACTGAACTCGAGCTTGAAAGGCGGCGAATAAGTGCCTGCAACCACAATCCCCGGATACTCCCTGGCCATCTTCTCCCTGATCTGCCCAAGCAGCTCTTCAGTCGATCCCAGGAAGAAATACCGCTTGCCACCACACTCATTCAGCTTTTTACTAAGCCCCCAGAAAATATCGCTCCCGGTAACACGGCCTTTTATCCCGCCCCCAAGAATTTTTGAGGCAAGCACTACCCCGATACCATCGGGAGTAACAAGATCAGCCTTGCGCAACGAGTCCTTGAAACATCTATCCTTTTCCGCCACCTGGATGGAGTGGGGATTGGCACACACAAAATAGCGGGGCTTGTCTTGATCCTCGATCCACTCCAGGATCAAATCAATACATTCATTCTTGTCATCACTGGTTACCGGGTAACCCAAGATATCCTCAGTTTCTAATACAGTCATTTTGTAATCGCTTTCTTATAGACGTCCATAAGGCGCTCATAGTGTCGCCGTTTTGAGTACTCACGGAGCACTTTGTCACGACCTGCAATACCCATCTTGCGACACAGCTCTGGCTCACTCCATAGCTTCCGAATCTTATCACCGAGATCAGCCGCATCACCTGGCCGGGCCAGCAGCCCGGTAACGCCATTATCGACAATATCTGAAAGGCCACCAATGTCCGAACATATTATCGCCTTTTCCATCAGCATCGCCTCAAGAAGCACCATTGGAAACCCTTCAAACCAAACGCTGGGCAACACAAGAAAACGGGCATCACCATAAAACTGTCCCAGCTTCCCGGCATCACAGTGGCCCAGCAGGGAAAAATTACCGGGTACACGCTCAGCAAGGCCTGGCATTGAGTCAAAACTGCCAGCCGCAGCAAACTCGATATCGTCATTGCCCCGTGCAACATCAACAAGCGTGTCAACACCTTTCTCGCAGGTCAGGCGTCCGGAAAATCCGACATATTTACCCTCACCACCGGTTGCAGGCTTTGCCGGTAGCTCGACCATATTTGGGACTATGTCAATTTTTCCCGCATCGACTCCGGCCCGCACAAGACTGTCACGCTGAAAGCCTGTCAGGCAAGCAAATATACTGACATTATCGAGATAGTACCTGCGCCTTCTTGACCACCAGTTACGCAACACATAGCCAAAACTCTTGATAATGCTACCCATACAGTTTCGCTTAACACACCAGTACTCATGCCCACCCTCACACCTCATGCACACCTCCCCATGGACATAATGCATGCCGTTAGGACATACCAGGCGATAGTTGTGCACCGTCATAACAACAGGGATACCCAGTTGCCTGGCAATGGGAAGTATGGACGGCGAAACCATTGGATACAGGTTGTGCACGTGAACTACATCCGGCCGCTCCTTGCGCAGGTAATCCCTGAAGGCACGGCGCGAAAACGGGTTATAAATACCGCTCAAGAAAGCACGAAGCTGCCCTAGAAAAATCTCAGGGATCTCAGCACTGCTACGGCTAAACATACACACGCTATGACCATTTTCTTCAAGTAACTCTTGCTGCCCTGCGACAACAGCTTCCTCGCCACTGTATTTACTGTACGCGTTGTGAACAAGACAGATTTTCATCTAGCCAACTTCCCCATGTGGATCATTGTTTATCTTGGACTGGCTGATTAGATGCGTCACGCCTTATCAAGATTTTGTTTCCACATTCCATACTTGAAATTCTTTGCGTGTACAGTCAGTAAGTATCCCCCGGCAAAACTGGGGGCTTTAGTTTTGTGAGCCGCTCGAAGCAGCATGTACGGAGCCTGCGGCTCCTTGAGACCCCTAAAGGGGTCAACTACACCAGTTGCATTTGATCGACCCAGTGATCCTCAGCCTCCTCTATCAAACTCTCCTTCTGCCGGGCCAGTCGATGAAAAACCTCGCCCAATTCCTTACGAATTTGCCCAAAAACCATCTTCTTCCGGTACTTCGGGATAAACACAATGTGGCACTTACACTCCCATTGCGCATGATTTAAACTGTTCACTTGTCTCATGGTTTCTCCTTAGCGTGGTGCTTGGCGGCCCACGCTCGGGAGACTATGAGATTTCCGTTACGTCAAACTGCTAATGCCTCCTCAGCAGAGCTGGGGGCTCACATGTTTGTCTAGAATTAACCGGTTATCTCCAACAGTAACGGTCGGCGAATCGATTCTACGGACACCAAAAGCGCTAGTCTACATCAGCGTCAACAGTATCCAGATATCCTTCTCTTAACAGGTAAAGATAAATATCCTGCGCTGCCTCCATGGGCGTTAATCCCTCAGTGTCTACACGTAGTTCGGGGTATTCGGGAATCTCATAAGGATCACTAATGCCGGTGAATTCGGGGATTTCGCCGCGGCGCGCCTTGGCGTACAAACCTTTACGGTCACGCGCTTCGCAGGCTTCCAGCGACGTCGCCACATGGATTTCGACAAAATCCCCGTGCGGTTCGATCATTTCCCGCACCGAACGGCGCATCTGCGCATAAGGCGCGATCGGCGCACAGATAGCGACACCACGGTTTTTAGTAATCTCACTGGCCACGAAACCGATACGGTTGACGTTGAGGTAACGGTGTTCCTTTGAAAACCCCAGTTCGCTGGACAAGTTCAGGCGCACGACATCACCATCCAGCAAAGTAACCGGGCGGCCTCCTGCCTCCAGCAGTTTGGCATAGATAATTTTTGCCAGCGTGGACTTTCCCGAGCCGGAAAGGCCCGTAAAGAACAGCGTCAAACCCTGCTTGCTGCGCGGTGGGTAGGCTTTGCGCAGTTCATGCACGACTTCGGGAAAGCTGAACCAAGCCGGGATTTCCTCGCCCTGGCTCAGATCTTTTTTCAACTGTGCATCGGTATAGTCGATAGCTTCCAGGCCTTCGCTCTTGATCACTGAGGCCGGCAGAAAACGGTCCTTTGCCGGGGCGTAGCGCATGGCTTCCACAGACACGATTTCGATACCCAGTTCGGTGCTAAACTCCTCGACTAGCTCGCACGACTGTTCAGACTGGTAGAACTGGTGCTGCTCACCATTGCCGGCTGGCGGATAGGCGTGCTTCGGCCCGATGATCATGTGTGAACAACCGTAGTTCTGGCTTACAATAGCATGCCACAGAGCTTCACGCGGCCCGGCCATGCGCATGGCCAATGGCAACAGCGATAACATGGCCAGGTTCTGTGGATAATGATGTCGAATTGCCTGATAGCAATGCACGCGCGCGTAGTATTGCAGATCACCAGGCTTGGTCATCCCAACTGTAGGATGCAGCAAAATGTGCCCCTGGATGTCCTTGGCAGCCTGCAGAGTGATATCGCGTTGCAACCGGTGCATGGGTTTCGAAGTCTGGAATGCCACTACCCGGCGCCAGCCTTTCTTCTTTAACAGCGCCCGCAGCTCTTCCGGGGTGTCCCAGAAACTTTCGAAATCGTGGTGTACCGGTGACTGTATACCCTCGATCCGGCCACTGATGTAGACCGGTTTAACGACTTCGTGCAGGTAGCGCACACCTGGATGATCATCTGAAGTGGTGTTGTAGACTTTTTCCGCTTCCCGAGTCTTGTCCGGCTGCCAGATATTTTCGACGGTCAGCACAGCGGGCATAAACCCCTCACCGTCACGCAGGGCGATTTTCGAGCCCTTTTGCAGCTTGCCGGCAAATCCTTCGTCGACATCGAGCACAATCGGCACCGGCCAGATGGTGCCATCTGCCAACCGCGCGTTGTCCACGACCGAGTCATAATCGGTCTGATTCATGAAGCCGGTCAATGGCGAGAAAGCGCCGTTCATTAACAACTCAAGATCACACACCTGCCGTTGAGTAAGGGTAAGTGATGGATATTGCTGGGATTCTGTCTTTAGGACTTCTGCCTTGTCTGGGTCTACCAGCAGGTTGACCAGCTGGCCACCATGCGGTTTTACAAAAAACTCAGTTATTGCCATTAGTTAGGAATCCATGATTCATTCAACACCATACTGCTGCCGGTAATAGCGTCTGTAATCACCACTACACACTCGCCCCACCCAGCCAGAATTTTCCAGATACCACT
>JAADJE010000049.1 GCA_013150915.1 Gammaproteobacteria bacterium | reverse complement strand
TTCCTGATTTCTTGCTTTTGGTTTTGTAGGTAGAACATATTTAATATATCTATCTACCATCTCAGCCAGTGTATGCTTTTGAGATTCAGCTGTTTTGAAGTACCTGCCTTCAGTTATTGCTACTTCAGTCTGCTTACCCCAGCGTTTTGCATCAGTGATTCTATTGAATGTTTTTCTTTGTGGGGGAAAACCTTTCATTCGCACATCAACCCGATAAGAGTATGTGCCATCTTTTTTTATACGTTTTCGTATTGATGCCATGCTTCCCCTTTAACCACCCATAAGCATTAACAGACAACTATAGACTACAATAAATTGCAATTAATTACAACAAATGATATTTAATCATACGTTCTTTAGTTATAACTATATGTTTTTATGTAGTTAATAATATTTACATAATCTAATGGCGCATTACTGGCGCAATACCATAGAGATTTCACCAATGGATATTCTCTGGTAAGGGAGGAAAGTCAGCTTTACAGGCAGTGTAATATTGCCTGCGGAGGCGTGAGGGTGTGTTTAGAAAATAATATCTGGCGCGCTTTATGTCATGAATTGCCCTTTACTGCGCCATATATGCGCCATTTTCCATATTGACGGCAATAAAAAAGGCCTAGAATATTATCTAAGCCTTTGTTTTATATGGTGGGCCGTGAAGGATTCGAACCTTCGACCCGCTGATTAAGAGTCAGCTGCTCTGCCAACTGAGCTAACGGCCCGTATTACTTCTATATCATAAAAAAATGGGGTGAACGATGGGACTCGAACCCACGACGGCCGGAATCACAATCCGGGGCTCTACCAACTGAGCTACGCTCACCATAAACTTTTCTGGCACCAAAAATGGTGCGCCCGAGAGGACTCGAACCTCTAACCTACGGCTTAGCTTACCACTACAGTTTTCACTGCCACCCGCGGGTGTTCGTGGTCTGGACTATATCTTCACCATCTCAGGTGGGACACGTATAGTCTCTACGGATCCCGGCGTTTCCTTTCCCTGTTCTACCAGCGTGTACGCTCATTCGATCAGGTACGGCCCTCGGGTATTACCCTCTGGCCACCGGTTTCCTCGGTATTGCCAACGTTTACACGTAAGGTTTCACCGATACAGTATCCTCCACTTCGCCCGTTCTGTTTCCGGACGAAGGCTCCTAAGCAACAAACCCAGTCAATCAATCATGAATCAGAGATCAATCGGGCGTCAGCTGAAGGCCGTTGCTCTATCCGGTTGAGCTACGGGCGCCTTTACGGCATTACCTTGCACATTATAAGGGCAGCCGGGCTTTCAGTCACCTGTGAACCCGACAACTCTGATAAATCTGGTCGGGGTAGAGAGATTCGAACTCCCGACATCCTGCTCCCAAAGCAGGCGCGCTACCAGACTGCGCTATACCCCGTTTTCTACCCATCTGGCCAGCCAACTGTCAGCCGAAAGGACGGACGCGAGACTATACTTTTTGTGCTGTCTCAGGTCAATGTGAAAAATGACCCAAAACACCCTTGAATTTACCTTCGTCGATGCTATATATCACCATATTTAGCTAATTTGATGCCACCCGAGGATAGAGACATGCCCAGGAAAGCCAAAGCGGAAACACATAGCTTTCAAACCGAAGTACAGCAGCTGTTACACTTGATGATTCACTCGCTTTATTCACACAAGGAAATCTTCCTGCGTGAGCTGATCGCCAATTCATCTGATGCCTGTGACAGGCTGCGATTTGCATCCGTGCAGAATGCATCACTGATGGAAGATGCTGAAGAACTCTCCATCACCATCGCTGTCGACAAAGAGGCCCGCACCCTGACCATTGAGGATAATGGTATCGGGATGAGCCACGATGAGGTGATCGAAAACCTGGGGACCATCGCCAGTTCCGGTACCAGACAGTTTGTAGAATCCCTAAGTGGCGACGAAGCCAAAGATGCCACCATGATCGGCCAGTTCGGCGTCGGTTTTTATTCCGTGTTTATGGTGGCAGATAAAGTTACCGTTGAATCCCGCCGTGCCGGTGAGTCTGCCGCCTCCGCCATCATTTGGACCTCTAACGGTGAAGGCGAATACCAGCTTGAGTCGACCAAACGTGAGAACCGTGGCACCCGCATCACTCTGCATATGCGTGAAGACGAGGATGAGTTCCTTGAAACCTTTCGTTTGCGCAGCATCATAGAAAAATATTCTGATCACATCACCTTGCCCATCCGCATGAAAATGGATGAGGAAAAGGATGAGCTGGAACAGATCAATAAAGGTGCGGCACTGTGGGCGCGGGCTAAAAGTGATATTTCCGAAGAAGAGTACAATAACTTCTACACTACACTGTCCTACGACCCAGAGCCCCCTATGTCGGTGCTGCATAACCGGGTAGAGGGTAAACTGGAATATACCTCCTTGCTCTATATCCCGTCCAAAGCCCCGTATGATATCTGGGATCGTGAACACCGAAAGGGCCTGAAGTTGTATGTGCGTCGTATCTTCATTATGGATGATGCTGAACACCTGATGCCACCTTATCTGCGCTTTGTAAAAGGGCTGGTGGATTCTGCCGACCTGCCACTAAATGTCTCGCGCGAATTCCTGCAGAAAAACCGTGCCATCGACACCATACGTTCAGCGCTGGTAAAGAAGGTTCTTGGTGAACTGAAGAAGACCGCAGACAAGAAACCTGAAAAATATGCCAACTTCTGGAAAGAATTCGGAAAAATCATCAAGGAAGGTGTCGTGGATGACCATGAAAATAAGGAAAAAGTGGCCGAATTACTGCGCTTTGCCAGCACGCATTATGATGAGGATACACAGAATGTCTCGCTGGATGATTATATTTCACGCATGCAGGATGATCAGAAAGAGATCTACTATGTCACCGCCGACACCTGGAAGGCGGCAGCCACTTCTCCTCATCTGGAAATCTTCCGGAAGAAGGGTATCGAAGTACTGCTACTGAGTGATCCGATAGATGAATGGGTAGTCAACCACCTGATCGATTACAAGAAAAAGTCACTGAAATCAGTCGCTAAAGGGGGCCTGGAGCTTGATGACAGCGAATCCAAAGAATCGAAAAAAGAAAAGAAGGCCACTGAGAAGAAACTCAAAAAACTGGTAGAGGGTATAGAAAAAGCCCTGGGCGACCGGGTCAAGGAAGTACGTATCAGCACTCGCCTGACTGATTCGCCTTCCTGTCTTGTGGCTGATGAAAATGATATCGGAGCCAATATGGAGCGTCTTATGAAATCTATGGGGCAGGAGATTCCAGGCACTGCACCGATCATGGAGATTAACCCGGAACATGACCTAATCAGCTATATGAACGAGCATAAAGATGACTTGGAAGACTGGTCCCAGGTGCTTTACGACCAAGCCCTGATCAGTGAAGGCGGTAAACTGGAAGCACCAGCGGATTATGTGCGCAGGATAAACAGGCTGCTAACAAGTAAGTTAGCAAGCTAACAGCACCTGTAGGAGCCTCGTCCCGGCGCGATTTTCTTTTTAAAATGAGTTACCGCACCGAGCGACGCTTCCTACAATGATGATTTAACGGTATAGGGTGAACGAATAAGGATTACGTGTTACGGTTTGGGTGTTACGTAAAACGTAAAATTTCTTTTTCCTTTCTGGTTTAAACCATGCTTAAAAGACTTTCCCTTTCTCTCTGCCTGCTGGCTGTCAGCCAGGTCACTTTTGCCAAGCCCGATAACCTCGCTACGGAACAAATTCTGCGCCGCGGCAACGGCTCCGAGGTTCAGACTCTCGACCCCCATAAAGCTGAAGGCGTCCCCGCATCAAATATCCTGCGCGATCTTTATGAAGGGCTGACGATAGAAAGTCCGGACGGTACAGTCATACCCGGTACAGCAGAATCATGGGAAATCAGTAATGATGGGAAGGTTTATACTTTTCATATACGCAAGAATGCCAAATGGTCGAACGGCGACCCGGTTACTGCAGGCGATTTTGTCTACGGCCTACGTCGCTCGGTAAATCCGGCTACCGGCTCGCAGTACTCTCAGATACTGGCACCTATTTTAAATGCAGAAGCCATCATCGCAGGGACCAAACCCGTCAGCAGCCTCGGCGTTGCAGCCCTTGATGACAAGACGCTGAAGATTACCCTTAAAGCCGCTACCCCCTACCTGCTGGGTCTGCTCAATCACTCAACCACCTACCCTGTTCATAAAGGAAGTGTGGAAAAAAACGGCGACAAGTTCTCACGCCCCGGTAAGCTTGTGGGTAATGGCGCCTATGTCCTCAAGGAATGGGTAGTACAATCCCAGGTCGTGCTGGAGCGTAACCCCATGTACTGGGACAATGACAAAACGATTATTGAGAAAGTCATCTATCTGCCCATCGAAGAGACCTCTGCCGAGCTGAAACGATATCGTGCTGGTGAGCTGGACATCACGGGCAGCATTCCCACCAGCCAGTATGACTGGATAAAGAAAAATCTGCCCGGTGAGCTTCATGTCGCCCCAACACTGGGCACCTACTATTATGGATTCAATCTGACCCGGCCACCCTTCAAGAACAATCTAAAGCTGCGTCAAGCCCTGTCTATGGCGGTAGACCGTGAGATCCTTACCGAGAAGATTACCAAAGCAGGGGAAGTCCCTGCCTACGGCTGGGTACCGCCGGGCGTTAACAACTACACTAGCCAGCAACTCGATTATGCGACGTTATCCAGGGCTGACCGTATCAAAAAAGCGAAACAACTATACAGGGAAGCGGGTTACAACAAAGGCAATCCGCTAACTGTCGAGATTCGCTATAACACCAGCGAGGGGCACAAAAAAGTTGCCATTGCCATCTCGGCCATGTGGAAAATAAATCTTGGTATCAAAACAAGGCTGATGAATGAAGAATGGAAGGTCTTCCTGGAAAACCGCAAACAGAAAAAACTGACGCAGGTCTTCCGTGGTGGCTGGATCGGTGATTACAATGATGCCTTCACCTTCGCCGAACTGATGCAGAGCAATCACGGCATCAATGACTCCGGCTACAACAACCCCAAATATGACAAGCTGCTGGAACAGGCAGCAGGGGAAAGTGATATGGAAAAGCGCCGCGGCATCCTGGAGGCCGCTGAACGGATGCTACTGAAAGATCATGCGATTATGCCCTTGTATTTTTATGTCACGAAACATTTGATCAAGCCTTATGTAAAGGGGTATGAACCTAATATTCTTGACCATACTTATACTAAGAATTTGTGGATTGTTAAGCATTAGGTTTTTTGTGCTGGCGTGCAGTTTTATTTTTTGAACGGAATAATTCAGGAAAAATAATATAAAAGAACGCAACCGACCAACACACAAATTGTTATACTGCAAACCTCGCAAAAATAGAGAAGAGTGTATTCATTGCTTC
>JAADJE010000025.1 GCA_013150915.1 Gammaproteobacteria bacterium | reverse complement strand
CATGGAGAACGTTAAATGTTATTTATCTTGTATTCCTCGTCGGCTGGTTCTTACTTTTACTCGAATTTATTGCCGTCATATCAAAAAGCCGAAAGCTTGTTTACATAGACAGGTTATTTTCAATCCCGACTAGAGTATTGATGCTGACGTCAATAATTCTTCTCAGTGTATTACTTGTCAGTAAAAGTCACGTGCGTGGGGCCTATGGCGATCTACTTGGTGGTGGTGCAGCTGCCTATGATAATTTTATGAAAGAACGGTATGCCTATATCAAACAACAAAAAATGAATGCCGGGCAGGAACGCCCGGCAGTGATTGTCGAGAAAATGAATAATCCTCCACGCATTTTGGTTTACACGGATATATCCAGAGATAAAAGTGACTGGCGTAATAACGGTTATGCACGGTATTTTGGTTTGAGCTCCATTGTTACGAAGTAGTGTGCGGAATAATAGACTGGTGATAAGTAAATGATTAGTGAGCAAAAGCAGGTATTGCCAGAACCTGATGTATATGGCTTATTCCTCTGCGCCGTCACTGAAATGGAAGCCGGGCACCAGCTCTGGCGTAAAAAGCAATATGAGGAATTCATAAAAGTACTTCAGACATCAGGCATTTGTTTAGCCAGGGCACTTCTTTCGGCAAGGGGAGTTTCAGTAGATGGATCGATAGAGAATCTACTCAGTGAGATGAATACTGTAGGCGATTCGAACTACCCGGTTTATAAAAGTATTCTTGACGTGCTCTCATTTAATGCCGGGGCTGAAGTAAAAAAAGAGCATATCAGGGAAATATACAAGGATTACCAGAGCACCTTAACAAACGCGCGTAAACTACTCGTGCATGACCTAAACTATAATGAAAAAATCTGGCAAAAACTTACTGAAATATTTTATACCAGGACTGGCCTCAAACAACTTTCTGTTGTGATATTGTCCCTTATCGTTTTGATTACTTTGCCTGTTGCCATCTACCGATACATCGGGCCAATGGCTGTGTATGATCTGGATGGTCAGATATTCTGGAAAAGCAAACCGACAGTACCCTTTAGCACTCAAAATTCCAGGCATTTCGCAGTAATTGCTGATAATAAATCGCGAGAATACGCAGTTGATTTTACAGATCCTGAAGATATCTTCATGCTTCGACTGGATCCGGTCAATAAGCACTATTTGACTGAGATCGAAATCCAATCGATTCGTCTCTTGGGACAGGATGATGTGTTACTGAGGCAACTGCTATTCGACAACAGTATGTACTGGTCATGTGACAACTGTATTGGTCTTGAGAAGAACTCGAATGCATACCGGATGCGTCCAGCAAATAATGATCCTTTTTTGACCAGCTCAGCGATCAATGAGAAAGGGGTCAAAAAAATAACCATCAAAATGCGTGCAGTTTCGAAGAAAACATTCTGGGAGTGGGCGTTAGGAATCGAGAAGAATTTAGAGTTTTAGTACTAATAAAAGGTCCAGTCAGGCCTAACCCTCTTGCTGCGGCAAGCTGTCGTACTCGCGGGAGCAATCGATTGCACGATCGTATTGTGTATCTTCAGGAAACTCCTGAGCAATGACCCATATCTGGCAGATCTCTTCACTAAGTTCGGGCAGAATAGCCATGGCATTACGGGCTCGCGTCTGGTCAAAGAAGGCAAAAGGCTCATCAAGAAAGATGAACTGCTCACCAGCAGCTGTGGTGTTCACCAGTTCCTGTGACAGAGCAAGCCTAACAGCCAACATGATTTGGCGCTGTGTACCACTGGAAATTTCATCGAGATCCATATAATCACGCTTAAGGCTGGAGAAGGCGCGTACGCTGAGGTCATCGCCTATATGCAAATGTTCATAGCGTTCCTCAGTAAATAAGGGCAGAGTGCGGCTGGCTAGCTCGCGTAGATCCCTGTTAAATCGCTGTGAGAAATGCCGTGCAGCGGCGTTGATGAGTTCGTCTGCGATTACACACAACTGGATACGATGCTTTACTTCGTCCAGTTTCTCGTTCAGATTGCTAATCACCCCCATAAGCGCATCGGCCTTTGCAAGCCTGTCCTGCTCTTCACTGAGTGAATCCTCCAGGATCTTTTGCGATTGTTGTTGTTCTGATATGGCATTGTGTAACCTCCGCTGTATCAACTCGAACAGTGCAGTCATACGATCATTACTCAGACGACACAACCGTATTGCGGAAATATCTGAAAAGTTGCCCCTTTCTTCTTCTGGTAGATCGCTTGCCTCACTAGCAGTCTGCAGTTGCTCAGCCAGTAATTTCCCTTTTTTTTGTAATTCAGCAGATTTTCTTTTCATACGGGAGGCGATCAGCCAGAAAATAAGCAATACGCCTGTTGAAACAGTAAAGACCATCCCAAGCTGAAAGAGGTAAGGTTCATCCCATGCCGGGATATTATTCAGGAATGTACTTAAGTTCTCTGTGTAACTGGAATCAGGTATTTTGTTGAACAGGTACCAGCTGATACCTGACCCCAGTGTAATGAATAGAGAAATGAAGGCCAGCAGGCTGGCGAGATATTTTATTGATTGTGCTGACTTATAACGGGGCAGGGCATGGCGATAGTCCTTTACGGCTTTGTTCAGAACTTCATCATTGTCCTGTAAAGAGCTTCCAAGCTGCTTGACCGCATCGACCTCTCTCTCCAGTCCATTCAGCTTTCCCGGTTTAATTTTCAGTGCCTTGATATCAGCCTCAAGCCCATTAATCTGTTCTTCGATATCAGGTTGTTTGCGCTGTTCATTCTTCAAATCAGCAGACAATTCATCCGCCACCTTTTCCAGTGCCGAGATACCGGCCATGGTCTTAATTGCATGGCTATGCGGGTGGGGAGTAGTGATTTCACGTTGTGCCAGATAAAACGATTCAACAAATTCTTCAAATTGGTAACCAAGTAAGTCATCCAGTGCTTCACTGATAGCATTAACACCTTTTGCTAAAGGGTGCGCTTCCTTACCGGCAGGATAAAGACGTGCACCGTGATTACCCTCGTTATCGAGGAAGCGGGCAATCTCATACTCCTTATCTCCAATGGCAAAGCCCAGACGAACACTGCAGCGCGATTCACCCCAGCGAATCACGCGTGTAATTTCATCTTCGCCAATAGAAAAGGTGCGCCCGAACAGGGCAAAACAAACCGTCTCACCGATGGTACTTTTACCGGATTCATTCTGGCCGCTAATGGCTATAACGCCCTGACGGGGAAGGTCTGTAAGTTCAAGGTGAGTATATTTGAGGAGGTTGTCTGCCGTGATATGGGTAATAATCATACTTAAACCTCTTCCGCCGAGGCGACCAGTTTTCGTAACACGAGTTCCATCGCTTCCTGATAAGAGCTTTCATCAAATGGGGAGTCAGAATTTCTTCTGCGTTCAAATTCGGCCTTGCAGAAATCAGCAAAGTCGCGTGCGGGACCTTTAAGGTCTGATTGGCTTAAGGGTTTTTCTATATTTGCCATTGTTCTGATTCCTTTCGTAAAATTACTGTGTGTACTCAATATAGACTGTAGGAACGCCGTCCCGGCGCGATTACTATCACAGGTTAACAATCTCTATGTAAAACAGAATCGCACCGGGAACAGCACTCCTACGAAATAATAGAGAATCCCAAGATCTGATCATAGATATTTTCAATCAAATACTGAAATCATTTGCCGTTATTAGGGCATTATTTATTTCTTCATCTGTATTATAAACATGGGGTGAAAACCTCACGCCACCACCTCGTTCTGCACAGATAATTTTCTGCTCACGTAAATATTTGAATAATTGGGGAGCCGGGCAGTTACGGTGCCTGAAAGTAACTATTCCTGACTTCATAGATGCAGGATCGCTGTAAATAGCCTCAAGATTGCTACTTTTTTTGATAAATTCATGCATAAACTCTGTATGATGCAGTATTCGCTCTTCGATCCTGTCTATACCGATATCATTGATTAATGTTAATGATGCGGCAAAGGCACGAATGCCAAGTATGTTGGGGGTCCCATTTTCAAAACGTCGTGAACTGCTTGCTGCCTGCCAGGTTTTGATATCAAAATCTTCATATTTTTCAGTCATATGCCAGCCATATTGAAAGAGATTTATTCTCTCTCGCCACTTATCTCGACAATAAAACAGGGCGATGCCTTCAGGCCCTAAAAGCCATTTGTGGCTGTCGGCCATCATAAAATCGATATTTGCTGCCTCAACATCAACAGGCAGAGCGCCAAGCATCTGAATCGCATCAACACAAAAGGCAATATTACGCGCCTGACAGGCCGTTCCGAGTATTTTCAGATCCAGACGCAAACCACTCCCGTATTGAACGGCGCTGATGGCCAACATCCGTGTTGAGTTGTCCATGGCATCAATCAGGCCCTGCTCGGGGGTTTTACCTGATTGCCTAAGGCTGACTTCCCTAAACTGTACGCCTCTGTCTGCAAGGGCCTGCCACGGTATGCGGTTGGATGGGAATTCTTCATCACTGCTGAGTACTGTGTCACCCGCATTCCACGGAAATCCCATAGCCACAACGGAGATACCTTCCGAGGTATTTTTCAGCAGGGCAATATCATCAGCCGACGAGGCATTAATAAATCTTGCCAGGTCAGTGTGTAGCTGATTGGCATGATCGGACCAGTCCAGGTAGTTCTTTGTACCAAAGCATACATATTCATCAACGAATGATTTAACAGCATCACCACAACGTCGTGGAAGCGGAGATGCCGCCGCATGATTCAGATAGATGAGCCTATTGCGTACCGGGAATTCGTCTGTGAGCAGGTTATCCAGTTCTGCTTCTGTTGTTAGTAACATCGTGGGCATCTCCGTTATTAGCGGGTTCTGAGTTGAGGCTCATGCATTTGTCTGGCAGAGTATACTGAACTTGCTCACAGAAGAAACAACAATCAGACTATCGAATTACAAAGGGAAATGGAGCAGGGGAATCATAATTAGGATGCCTCTATTCACTTATGAATAAGCACATTAAATCCAAAACTAATAGAGGTACCCTTTAGTGGTAGAAATACTGGTTGGTGCCTACCTTTTCTTTCAGGTATTGGGTGTTATCAGTTCCGTACACGCAATCCTGAGTACACGAACACCTCAGGGAGCGATTGCCTGGGCAATTAGTCTGATTACAATACCGATTATTTCAGTCCCTGCATACTGGGTGTTAGGGCGTAGCAAATTCGATGGTTATGTCAATACATGGCGCGATATACCCAGGGACATCGAGCAGGAAATGGAGACGATAATACAGGGAATGCTTCCTTATGCTGTTGAAAATTCTATTAACTTTCCAGAGTACGAGGCAGCCACACGTTTAGCCAGATCCCCCTTACTCAGAGGAAACAATGTACAGCTGCTTGTCGACGGAAGGGCTACCTACGACAGCATAC
>JAADJE010000089.1 GCA_013150915.1 Gammaproteobacteria bacterium | reverse complement strand
TGGGAAGACCATGAAAAAACCAATATTTGGAAAACAATTACCCTGTGGTATAACGCAACTTATAAGTTTAAACCGAAAAAAATAAATGGAAGACTAGATATAAGGCCAAATGTAGGAAACTACGTCATAATTCAAGCAGAAAAAGGCTATGTGGTTTTACTGGCGCACTTAAGAAATGCCTCAATAAACGTAGCTGAAGGCCAACAGATTAAATCTGGTGATTCAATTGGTAAAATTGGTAATTCAGGAAACTCAACAATGCCTCATTTGCATGTCAATATATTTGACCAAATGAATAATCCTTTAAGTGCAAAAGTTCTTCCTTTTGTTTTTAGAGAGTATATGGAATTGAATGAAAATAAAAAATGGGAAAAGCACTCACTTGATGTTCCAAAAGTTAAATCATTTATAAAAATATAGAGTACAATTAATGGGTAAACACATAACAAATAGCTCCAGCGTACAATTCAAAGCGGCACTTGTTTTGCATTCGCAAAACCGCGCCACTTTGAATTGCCGCTAAGCATGGCGTTATGCGGTAAATATTTTAAAGTGCAGGTAATATCATGAAAATTAATATAGATAATTTAACAGAAGATGAACTAATTGAACTAAATCATAAAATTGTCGAGCGTCTCAAATTTTTAGAAACAATGCATACTCATAATGAAATGATGCAGTTCAATCCTGGAGAACAAGTTGCTTTTGAACCGCCAGGTAGAAAAAGACAAATAGGTACACTTGTTAAATTTAATAAAAAGACAGTCACAATAACCACTGAAAATAGGCAAAAATGGAATGTTTCTCCTGGTTTGATAAGTAAAATAAAAAACATAAAATCCAAAACAAATAATACTGCTGAGATAATTGGAATACATGGTAATAAATAAAACGCATAACAAGCGACTGTAGCGTCAAAAACGTCAAGCGCTCCTAAACCGAAGAGTCTAATATGGACAAACAACCCAATTCTCGCAGCTGTTTTATGTGTGGCCGCGAAAATGATTCGGGTCTGAAAATGAGCTGGTACAATATCCCGGAAAAAGAACAGAATCAGGGGAAAGTAACTATTCCCGAGCGTTTCAATGGCTACCCAGGGATTGCGCATGGGGGAATTGTCGCCGCGATTTTAGACGAAACTGCCGGTCGTTCTATTTTGCTCGACGGTGATTTTGACGAGTTATTTGTTACTTTAAAATTGGAGACCACCTTTCGAAATTTAACACCCACCGGGGTAGAACTCACCGCGGTCGGCTGGGTGATCCGCCGAAGTGCTCATAAAGCCAAAGTTGCAGCAGAACTCCGGCTACCCGACGGCACAGTAACTGCCACATGTGAAGCGCTGGTTGTCCGCCCTCCCAAAGAGGTGGCAGACCGCTGGGGGCCGGAGAAGAAATTCTGGAAAGTTGATTCAGATCGGCTATAGGGGAAAAACTTCTAGGGGAGCAGGTCATCACCTACAGTATAAATAGTAATGAGGTTCAGGAATGTCTCACCCGGTGGTAGTATCGTAATTCTATTTACCTAAGAGGAGATGTAAAATGACCTGCGATGTAGAAAAATTAGAAAAAGTACTTCCTGATATTCTTATGAAGTTCAACGAAGTTTTAAATGAGCACGGCATTGAAGAACAGGTAACTCGATTTATGCTTGGAGACCCAAATGATCCATCAGAAAAAAAGAAGCAAGAAAAAATTGATGAGATTTTAGGAAGTGTTTTCAAAATGCCAGAGAATCCATCAGATGTTTACTACGGTGGTTGTTTCGTGTGTTGTGATAAGTATTCATGCTATGTCTGTTGTTATGCATAAATTGCTATATTAAAGCAATAAGAGGTAGATACCCCAATTATGGAGATAGCGTTTGGTCGCCATAAAAAGAAGCAGTTCCCATTAGAAATAGGATTACGCACCCAAGAACCAAAGACGATTTGACATAAAGGATGATGAGTGCGTTCGGATTAGTACATACACATATACTACTTTTTGTCACCCAGACCAATATATTCAAAGAATGGATCCAGTGAACGCTTGCGGCCGAGGAAGGCGTTTATTGATTCATCGATCTCCCGTGAGCCCCCTTTGGCATAGATCTCATCACGCAACCGTTTGCCAACATCTTTATCCATCAAACCTCCTGGACTTTTTTTAAACACCGAGACCATGTCTGCCGAGATGGCTTCTGCCCAGGCATAACCGTAGTAACCGGCATCATAACCTCCGGCAAGATGACCGAAGGAGGCAACAAAGGCAGTATCTTTTGGTGGTGCCAGATAGACTTTAGACATGATGTCATTACTGACTTTAACAAAGTTATCAAAATCCTTCTCATCACTGCTCATGTGCAATTTCAGGTCCAGCATACCAAAAGAAAGCTGCCGTCTATACCAGGTGGCGATGGTTGCAAATCGTGCCTGCTCCATCCTATCCAGCGTGTCTTCTGGAATTTTCTTGCTGGGATCACGATAATCAACGGCAAAACGATCAAGGACTGATTTGTCCCATACCCAGTTTTCCAGCATCTGCGACGGAGCCTCAACAAAATCCCGTGGCACTGAGGTACCTGAAAATGAAGCGTACTTTGCCTGGGTTAGCACGGAATGCAGTGCGTGGCCAAATTCATGAAATAGCGTCTCCACATCACTGTGCTTCAATAATGAAGGCCTATCTTCTGTTGCCGGTGGGAAATTAACAATCAGGGCCACCACAGGGCGCTGGTAAAAACCATCATTGAGTAGTTTACCTGTGGTCACGCCAAACTGGGCAAAATGCCCATATTTATCCTCCCGTGGGTACAGATCCATGTAGATCAGACCCAGCGGATCACCGGAAGCAGAATCGATAATGGCATATAGACGCAGATCGTCAACCCATTTATAACCCGGCTCAACGGCCTCGATTTTAAGACCGAAAATTTCTTCAAAAATACCGAACATACCGTTTAAAACATTGTCCAGTTCAAAAAATACTTTCAACTTACTGGTATCAACCTGGTAGCGGGTCTTTTTCAATATATTTTTGTAATAACGCATGTCCCAGAGCATAATTTTTGCATCAGGATTACCGGTTTCGTCCGCCTTCAGTTTCTGCAGCAGGACCATTTCATCATCAAACTTCGGTTGCAGCCCCTGCACCAGGCGCTGTTCAAAATCAAAGGCTGTTTTCGCCGTCTTCGCCATTTTTGTTTCAATACGGTAGTCAGCCCAGTTATCATAACCAAGTAAAGTGGCTATCTGTGCCCGTGTTTTTAGAATTTTGGTGAACAGCGGGATATTTTTTTTCTTCGCCCTATTTGAACGTACCGTCACCAGTTTTTTGCGTGTCTCTTCATTGCTGGCATTCTGCATGACTGCGATATACTGCCAGTTGACATTGGCCTTTACCTTGTAAGTCCCTTTATCCGTTTTCAATTCCTTATTATTGAGAAAATCTTCCGGCATACCCGCCAATTCTTCCGCTGTAAATTCAACAGCTACTTTGGCCTCAGTGATATTGGCGGCAAATTCCAGACTCATATTATTCAGCTCAGTTTTTAATTCTTTTAATTGCTGACGTTTTTCTTTTGGCAGAGCCATACCGTTGCGACGATAATCACGCAGGGTTTCTTTTAACAGCATGGCATCTTCGCCCCGCAACCTGGGCCTGGTTGCCGCATAGGCAACCACTGTTTTATAAACATCCTCCCTGAATCCTGCCGCCACATACCATGCCTGAATCTTCTTACTGGCCTCCAGCGCCTTATCTCGCATCGCCTTTTTCTGACTGGTTTCTCTGATAACATCAATACGATCATTGACATTAAGACCCTGGTAGAAGGCATCGTCCAGTGCAGCGATGGTGTTGGCGAAATTACTTTCCTCCGCTGACAGTGTGGCAATGGCATCCAGCTGTTTATCCCCTTTTTCAATCGCAGCGCTAACAGAAGTATCAATTTCGGTGGGTGTTTTCTCCCAAACCGGCAATTCAAATAATACCTTCGCTCTCTTTGCGGCGGGCTGAAAAGAGGATAGTGCCAATAATTTTTCGGTACCCTCCCCTGCTTTATTCGCTTGAAACTTAGCAGTGGACTCCGTGGCCGGTTGTGATGTTTTAGCCTCTACTTCAGACTGTTGATTGTCTGTGTTATCACTCTGACCACAGGCAGACAGTATAGCGGTCAGGAATAGGCCCGTGATAAACGCAGGAAACCGATGAAGAAGCTTGTTGTGAGATTTAGTTCTGGTCATTAGTAATACCTGGGTCTTTGGTCTTTGGCCCACAATCCCCTTTTGGGCTGTCGAGCACTGGAAGGCTGGGCCGGATAAGCGCGGTGCACGTCTGAGCGCAGCGAGTTCACCGTGCCCGGTTCAGACTGAAGCGCGCAGAGACGCCGAAGGCCAGCACATGGGGTGTCATTTCTTTTGGTTACTCGCCCATAAAGGACGAAACATAAAGCCGGAATCACCCACAAAAAAACAAAAAATCGCGCCGAGCAACGCTCCTACAAAAAACCTCAGAACGGTAAATAAACGCCCGCCGCGAAGGCGTCAGAACGGAACATCATCATCAAAATCGTCACTCGGCGGTGTACTAACCTCAGGCGTAGCCGTTTGTTGCGCCGGAGCAGAATTTTCTGGTGTATTCCAGGCAGTATCGCTGCTACCTGGTCTTCCTCCCAGCATCTGCATCTCATTCGCAACGATTTCGGTGGTATAGCGATCCTGACCATCCTGCCCCTGCCATTTACGCGTTTGCAGACGGCCTTCAATATAGACCTGACTACCCTTTTTCAGATATTCGCCGACAATTTCAGCCAACCTGTTAAAAAAGACAACCCTGTGCCATTCAGTTTTTTCCTGTTTCTCGCCAGTTTGCTTGTCTTTCCACGAATCAGTGGTCGCGACGGTAATATTTGCCACCGCACTGCCGCTGGGTGCAAAGCGGACTTCTGGATCCTTACCAAGATTACCAACTAGAATTACCTTGTTCACTCCTCGTGCCATTGCTGCGTCTCCGTTGTGTTGTGTTGTGGTTTCCAGTCCATGAAACCTGTTTTAAATAAATTCAAGATAATAATATCTCAATTACCTGCAGCTGTCTCATACTTGTCCAATGCCTCAGGCAGCAACAACTCCGAGTCGACCTTAAGATAGACCACGCCCTGTGGGGCCATGATGATTACTTCTGTTACACCGTCTATGGCCGATAACTCTGCTGCCAAATTATTGCCCTGTGTTTCAAGATCATCGAAGCGCAGCACATGAGTATCGAACAACCTGGGTGGTTTCGCCGGCAGCATAATCAATAACCACACGACTATCACCCCTGCGCTCATCAGATAGACCCCCTGCGGCCCATAGAGTCCCAGCACCAGACCACCCAGCACGCCGCCAAGAAAGGCGCCAAAGAATTCTGAACTGTTATAAATACCGATTGCCGCACCCTTATTCTGCACTGGGGCAAGACGTGAAACTAGCGAGGGCATCAGTGATTCCAGGGTATTAAAGCCGGTGAACCAAATCACCATTCCTGGAAGAAACCAGATTGTCGACTGAGCACCGAAAGCAAACATTAATTCACCCACCAGCAGCATGGTGATTCCAGACATAAAAATTTTCGGGATACGCTTTTTGCGGGTGGTCATCAGAATCAGCGGTACCATCGCCAAAATGGATAACAACACTACAGGCAGGTAAACACTCCAGTGTGACTCACGTGGAATATCAAGGGATTCAACCAGGGTGAAAGGGACAGCGACAAAAAGGGCTGTCAGCACCAGGTGTAAGTTGAATATCCCGTAATCCAGGCGCAGTAGATGAATATTTTTAAAGATGATTGAAAATTGTTTTTTCAGACTAATCTCGCCACCCAGCGGGACATGGCTGGCAACGGGTGTGGGTACGGATTTGTAGACAACGACGATGGCAGCGATGGCAAGTACTGCAGTCAACCAGAATATTCCGGGTACACCGATGCTTCGATCCAGTACCGACCCCAGCATTAAGGCGACAAAGAAAGCCAGACCGATTGTCATACCAATGATAGCCATTGCCTTGGCACGCTGTTCTTCGCGTGTCAGGTCAGAGGCCAGCGCGATAACTGCAGCGGCAATGGCGCCGGTGCCCTGCAGGGCACGACCAAAAATAACACCGTTGATACTGTCTGCCGTGGCCGCCACCACGCTACCAACAGCAAATATCAGCAGGCCGGCAGCAATAACGCGTTTACGACCGTATTTATCTGACATCAGACCAAAAGGAATCTGAAAAATGGCCTGTGTCAGACCGTATGCTCCTATTGCCACACCGGTAAGAAAGGCTGTATTCCCCTTAAGGTCCCTGGCATAGAGTGCAAATACAGGCAGGATAAGAAATAACCCCAGCATGCGCAGTCCGAAGACACCCGCCAGCGCACTGACGGCACGACGCTCCAGGGGGGTCATCGGGTTTTTATTTCTGCCTGATCGCTTCATATTTATCGAACTTTATCGGTACTACCGCCAACACCAGAGTAAACTGGTACGTATTCCGTAGGTGCGAATTCATTCGCACACAATACCTGAAATGGCCCTCACGCTACTCGAATTTGTCATCTCCAATAATGCGCAGCTAGCCGCCGGAAAATCTACCTCTGGTTTTGTTTGAATAAATTCGAACCTACGGTCTTTGCACAGCAAGCAACGGGGAGTTATCACCGGGAGATTAAAAGCGCAAATTTTACTCTCATCAGTTCATTTATTCATCACGAATACACATAAAGGTGAGAAGCAATTGCCTACTGGAGTAAAATCGATCTATAGTATGCTTTTTCCCGGTTACCTTCTGAATTTTCTATCGATCACAACCCTGTCATGAAACACATCAGCATCCGCGGCGCACGCATGCATAATCTGGCAAATATTTCGCTGGATCTGCCGCGTAATAAGCTTATTGTCATCACGGGCCTTTCTGGCTCCGGCAAGTCGTCACTGGCCTTCGACACCATCTATGCAGAAGGTCAACGGCGCTATGTTGAGTCTTTGTCAGCCTATGCGCGGCAATTCCTGTCATTGATGGAAAAACCGGACGTGGATCATATCGAAGGCCTGTCGCCCGCCATCAGCATTGAACAGAAGAGTACCTCCCATAATCCGCGCTCAACGGTCGGTACGGTAACCGAGATCCACGACTATCTGCGCCTACTGTTTGCACGCATCGGTGAGCCGCGCTGCCCAAACCATGATCTACCGCTGAAGGCACAGACCATCAGTCAGATGGTCGATCAGGTAATGGCCATGGATGAGGGTGATCGTTTGCTGTTATTGGCACCGGTAATCCAGGAACGCAAAGGGGAACATGTACAGATTATTGAACAGCTGCGTGTCCAGGGCTTTATACGCGCACGTATAGATGGGGTAGTAACGGAACTTGAATTTGTACCGGAGTTGAAAAAGAACAACAAACATACTCTCGAAGCAGTGGTTGATCGACTGGTAGTGCGTGAGGGAATCGAACAGAGACTGGCCGAATCCTTTGAAACCGCACTGGAATTGAGTGATGGCCTGGTACACGTGCTGACGCAGCCCAAACGGGGTAAGGAAACTAGCCATGTCTTTTCAGCCCGCTATGCCTGCCCGAAATGCGGTTACAGCCTGTCCGAGCTCGAACCGCGTCTGTTCTCCTTCAACAACCCGGCGGGTGCCTGCCCCAAATGTGATGGCCTGGGGGTGCGCCAGTTATTCGACCCCAAGCGCGTTATTCGTGACAAATCTTTAAGCTTAGCAGGGGGTGCTATTGCGGGCTGGGATCGACGCAATGGCTTCTATTTCAATCTGCTAAACAACCTGTCAGAACATTATGGCTTCAGCATCGATACCGCTTTTGAGAAATTACCAAAAAAAATTCAGAATATCCTGCTGTATGGTAGCGGTAAGGAAAAGATAACATTTCATTTCAAAAGTATGCGTGGGCAAACCCGCACACATGCTTTTGAGGGTGTTATTCCAAACATGGAACGCCGTTACAGGGAAACAGAATCTCATGCGGTACGTGATGAGCTGGCACGTTATTTGTCAGTACATAGCTGCGAGCATTGTAATGGCAACCGTCTTCGTGAAGAATCTCGTCACGTTTTCATCGGAAATATGGCAATACATGACATCTCTGCACTGCCCATCGATCAAGCAGTAGAATACTTCAGGAAATTAAAACTCGAAGGATCACGTGCCGAAATCGCCCATCGTATTATCCAGGAGATAACCGAAAGACTGGGTTTTCTGACCAATGTCGGACTCGGTTATCTTTCATTAAGTCGTTCTGCTGAGACCCTGTCCGGTGGCGAGGCCCAGCGCATACGCCTGGCCTCACAGATTGGCTCAGCCCTGGTGGGTGTGATGTACGTGCTGGACGAGCCCTCAATCGGTCTGCACCAGCGCGATAACTCCCGTCTACTTGCTACCTTGCTGCAGCTACGCGACCTCGGTAACACGGTAATCGTCGTAGAGCACGATGAAGAGGCCATACGCCGTGCCGACCACGTACTGGACCTTGGCCCCGGTGCAGGTATAAACGGCGGTCACATCGTCGCTGAGGGCACGCCTGAAGACATTCTCAACAACCCTGCATCGGTAACCGGTAAATACCTCTCAGGTGAGCTGTCGATTGCGGTTCCCGGGTCAAGAACAAAACCGGACAAGAGAAAACAGTTGACCATCAAAGGAGCCAGTGGCAACAATCTACGTAAGATCAATGCATCCATCCCGGTCGGCCTGCTGACCTGCATCACTGGCGTTTCCGGTTCGGGTAAGTCTACGTTGATCAATGATACCCTCTACCCTGCTGTTGCAGTGCATCTGAACGGCAGTAGCCTGGAACCCGCCCCGCATGAAGCGATAGAGGGCCTGGATTACTTTGATAAGGTCATCGATATTGATCAGAGTCCGATTGGCCGCACACCGCGCTCGAACCCGGCCACCTACACCGGTCTGTTCACACCGATACGGGAGCTCTTTTCCAATACCCCGGAAGCACGAGCCAGAGGCTATAAACCGGGCCGCTTCTCATTCAATGTCAAAGGAGGGCGCTGTGAGGTCTGTCGGGGCGATGGCCTGATCAAGGTTGAAATGCACTTCCTGCCAGATATCTATGTACCCTGCGACAGCTGCCACGGCGCACGTTACAACAGAGAAACCCTGGGTATCACTTTTAAGGGAAAATCCATTCAGGAAGTCCTGCAAATGAGCGTCGAGGAAGCGGCAGACTTTTTTAGGGCCATCCCGGTGGTCAGGCGAAAACTCGACACCCTGATGGATGTCGGGCTGGGTTACATCTGCCTCGGCCAAAGCGCAACAACACTTTCAGGTGGTGAAGCGCAACGCATTAAGCTGTCTCGCGAACTGTCCAAACGTGGTACAGGTAAAACACTGTACATTCTTGATGAGCCCACAACCGGCCTGCATTTTCAGGATATTGAGCTGTTACTAACTGTGCTGCACCGCCTGCGCGATCAGGGCAATACCATCATAGTGATAGAACATAACCTCGATGTCATCAAAACCGCCGACTGGATTGTCGATCTTGGGCCTGAAGGGGGTGACGGTGGTGGAACAATTATTGCTTCCGGTACACCTGAACAGATATGTGAGATCAGTGCGTCCTATACCGGCGTTTATCTGAAACCCTTACTTGAACGGGCGGAGTCGAAAACGGCAGCTTGAAATTTCAATCTATACTAAACATATCCCCCAACTTCAACCCCAATCGATCTTTCGCACTACCCAGATTAGCAGCAACTTCAACAAGACCATTTGCATTTTCATACCAGAAACAGTCACCCACCGGTACATCTGAAAAGACTCTGGCATGATTTATTGTCACACCATTTATCGCAATTTTGTCTTTAGATTTGACTGAAGACCCGCGTAGACCGGTTATTGCATTCCCAAAATAATCAAAATAGATGACTTCATAAAGATCCGCAGAAAATCTCTGTCTATCCGTCTCTACCTGCTGGGCCTGTAAACTATCCAACCCACCAGATTCTACGAGCAGACAGGCCGCAGGCGTATAGATATCACGTGCGTGAAAGCTGTCACTTACTTCACCAGACCACCGAAAATGATATTTCCTGAAGCCATGTATATGTTGTTCCAGTACATCAAAAAGGCCATTGTCCGGCCCTATGTACCAACGACCATCAGCTTTACAGACGGCGTGAGACCGCTCGCCGCCAACACCGGGATCGACAACACAGACTACAACACAGGCTGGAGGGAAATAACGCGTATAGGCCGGGAGGAGATAAGCCGCCGCACGAATATCATGCGGTGGTATAGAATGACACAGGTCGACAACCTTCGTTTCAGGTAAGACAGCACCGATAACAGCATGTAACTGTCCCACATACAGTCCATCGTGTCCAAAATCAGTAAACAGAGCAATCAAAACTATTTTAACCCGCTGGATAATCGCTTCGATAGTAAAGAATGATTACATGCGATGCAAAAAAAGGCCATGCATAATGCATGGCCTTTTTATACAGTACGTTAAACGCTTGTTAATCAGCTGATGAATCATCACCCACTGCATCAACTTTTTCACGTGAGACCATCTGCACAATGGCCATGGGTGCTTTGTCACCCGGACGATATCCGTGTTTCAGGATGCGTAAATAGCCACCTGGACGATCTTTAAAATGTACACCAAGGTCGTCGAACAACTTACTTACCATCTCACGATCACGCAGACGTGAAAATGCCAGTCTACGGTTAGCGACTGTTGAGGTCTTTCCAAGAGTAATCAAAGGCTCTACATGACGGCGAAGCTCTTTTGCCTTCGGTAAGGTTGTGCGAATTTCTTCATGACGAAGAAGAGAAACTGCCATATTTTTAAACATGGCCTTGCGATGAGTACTGGTCATACTCAGCTTTCTACCGCTTTTACGATGCCGCATTTTATTTGACCTCTAAAAATCCTGTAGCCGCTTCTTCATCACTGCTTTGAATCAGTGAGGCGGGTGGCCATACTTCAAGTTTGGTGCCAAGAGAAAGTCCATTTTGTGCCAGAACGTCTTTAATCTCCGTTAATGATTTCTTGCCTAAATTCGGCGTCTTCAGTAACTCGCTTTCATCACGCTGAACCAGATCACCGATGTAAAATATATTTTCAGCCTTCAGGCAATTTGCAGACCGGACGGTTAACTCAAGATCATCGACAGGGCGCAATAAGATCGGGTCTATCGGTGGCTCTTCCGGTTCTTCCGGCTCCGGTTCTTTGACTTTTAAATCAACAAATACTGAAATCTGGTCATAAAGAATGGTGGCTGCCATACGAATTGATTGTTCCGGATCAACTGTACCGTCTGTTTCAAGTGTGAAAATTAGTTTATCGAGATCCGTACGCTGTTCTACGCGGGCTGAATCTACATCGTATGATACCTGACGTACTGGGCTGTATGATGCATCAAGTTTGATCACACCGATACTGCTTGTTTCTTCATCATTCTTATACGAGACGGCTGTGTGATAGCCTCTGCCCTGGGTAACATCAAGTTCCATTTCCAATTCGACTTTTTTGTTGATATGGGCGATAACAAGATCAGGGTTGGCAATCATCACATCATGCTCTGCAGCAAGATCGCCTGCCGTTAATTCGCCTGGGCCCTTTTTCTTTATATAGAGTTTTGCGCTCTCTCTACCTTCAAGGGAAAGAGCAACGCTCTTAAGATTCATCAGAATCTCCAATACATCTTCCTGTACGCCTTCGATATTGTCATATTCATGATCAACGCCGGTGATTTTTACTTCTGAGATCGCGTAACCCGTAATGGATGACAGCAGGATACGACGCAGGGCGGTCCCCAGGGTAAACCCAAACCCGCGTTCCAGCGGTTCGATAGTTACACGTGCGTGATTATCATCAATCTTAGTGACATCAACAAAACGTGGCTTCAGAAAATCTATTACTGAATCTGACATTCCAATCCCTCTTGTGTATGGGCTGAGACTTTAATTACTTGGAGTACAGTGCGATAACGAGTGACTCGTCGATCTCACCGGGTAGGTCGCTGCGATCCGGGCTAACACGATAAACACCTTTCATTGCCTTAAAATCAACATCAAGCCAGTCGGCAACACCACGCTGTTCTGCTGCTTCAAGTGCAGCTTTGACACGAATCTGCTGTTTGGCTGATTCTATAACAGTAATTTCGTCACTTGGGCGAATCTGGTAAGAAGGGATATTAAGACGTTTACCATTTACAAGTACACAGTTATGACGCAACAGTTGGCGTGACTCCGCTCTTGAAGTGCCAAAACCCATACGATAAAGAACATTATCAAGACGCCCCTCCAGCAACTTCAGAAGATTATCCCCTGTAGAACCTTTTATACGATCGGCTTCTTTATAGTAACCAAGAAATTGCTTTTCCATCACACCGTAGATACGACGCAGCTTCTGCTTTTCCCTTAGCTGAAGACCATAATCCGAGACACGTGTACGGCGCTGGCCATGCTGTCCAGGCGGGTATGCACGCTTTTCAACCGCACACTTTTCTGTAAAGCAACGCTCGCCTTTCAGATAAAGTTTGCCACCTTCACGACGACACAAACGACAGACTGATCCTATATATCTTGCCACTGTTAACTCCGGGTGATTAGACGCGGCGCCGTTTTGACGGGCGGCAACCATTATGAGGGATAGGTGTAACATCCGAAATATTACTGATCTCGAATCCTACAGAATTGAGTGCACGTATAGCTGAGTCACGACCAGGCCCAGGGCCTTTGACACGAACTTCAAGGTGCCTGACACCCATGTCCCTGGCATCTTTTCCAGCTTGCTCTGCAGCAACTTGTGCAGCAAAAGGAGTGCTCTTTCTCGAGCCTCTAAAGCCTGAACCGCCTGCAGTTTTCCAGCACAAAGCATTGCCCTGTCTGTCTGTGATGGTGATTATCGTGTTGTTAAAGGTTGCATGTATGTGCGCAATCCCTTCTGAGACACTCTTTTTTACACGCTTCTTGCTTTTTGAACTTGATACTGGTTTAGCCATAATTTAACTCTTTGTACTCTATTTTTTCGATGTTCTTACTTACGAATTGGCCTGGTGGGGCCTTTACGTGTGCGTGCATTAGTTTTGGTGCGCTGACCACGGACAGGCAGTCCACGACGATGGCGGATGCCACGGTATGACCCCATATCCATAAGACGCTTGATATTCATAGTCGTCTCACGGCGGAGATCGCCTTCCACATCAAATTTTGCAACCTCGACACGCAGCTGTTCTGCATCGGCATCACTTAATTCACTGCATTTTGTCTCAGGTTTTACACCCGCCGCCTCACAAACCTGGCGAGAACGTGTGTTGCCTATGCCGTAAATGGAAGTCAGTCCAATTACAACATGCTTGTAATTCGGTAAATTTATACCCGCTATACGTGCCATCTAAGGCTCTCCGCTGTAGAATTTAGTGCGAAATTGAAAAGCGCGTAAGGATACTGCTCTTTACACACAAAATCAATCGATTGTTTACTACACAAACACCCCGGTGCCACTCTCCGTTAAGGTGGTATTTTTCCAGACTTTTGTACAAATACTTTTAACCCTGTCGCTGTTTATGGCGAGGGTCTTTACAGATCACACGTACAACCCGTTTACGAATAACGATTTTGCAATTTCTGCAACGTTTCTTGACTGATGCCTGTACTTTCATTTTCCTTTACCTCAACTTCCAAAACCCAATCCACTGCCAGACAGATTTGTCTTTTTCAGCAGACTTTCATACTGACGTGACATCAGATGAGACTGAATCTGTGAAATAAAATCCATTAATACAACAACGATAATCAGTAATGATGTACCGCCAAAGTAAAATGGCACATTCCATTTAACGATCAGAAACTCAGGCACCAAACTGACAAATGTAATATAGGCAGCACCGACCAGTGTCAATCTGGAGACGACAGCATCAATATAATTTGCTGTTTGGTCTCCAGGACGAATTCCGGGAACAAATGCACCTGATTTCTTCAGGTTCTCTGCTGTCTCCTTCGGATTAAAAATCATCGCCGTATAGAAAAAGCAGAAAAATATAATCAATGCGGCATAAAGCATTACGTATAAGGGTTGCCCCGGTGACAGTGTTGTCGACAGGTCTTTTAACCAACGCATTCCTTCGGCCTGCCCGAACCAGCTGCCGAGACTGGCTGGAAAAAGTATGATGCTTGAAGCGAAAATAGGGGGTATTACACCCGCCATATTCACTTTCAATGGCAAATGACTGCTTTGTCCGGCATACATTTTTCTACCACGCTGACGCTGTGCGTAGTTAACCGTAATCCTTCTTTGACCACGTTCCATAAAGACAACAAAGCCAGTAATGGCCAGTGCACCCACCAGCAGCAACAGCACGCCTATGGGTGAAAATGTTCCTGTTCGTGCCAGCTCCAGAGTTCCACCTAGTGCTTTTGGCAGCCCTGCCACGATACCGGCAAATATTATCAAAGAGATTCCGTTACCTATCCCTCTTTCAGTCATCTGTTCACCCAGCCAGACCAGGAACATGGTCCCGGCGACCAGCGTAATAACCGTCGTTATCTTGAAACCCAGCCCCGCAGCGATAACAACATTCATGCCACCCGCCGTCTGGCTTTCCAGTGCTATGGCGATACCCATGGCCTGGAATGTCGCGAGTACTACTGTACCGTAACGGGTGTACTGTGTAATCTTGCGACGACCGCTTTCACCTTCTTTCTTTAACTGCTCCAGCGTCGGCACAACTGACGTCATCATCTGCATGATGATTGATGATGAGATATAAGGCATCACACCCAGAGCAAACAACGACAGGCGACTCAATGCACCGCCCGAAAACATGTTGAACACATCAACAATTGAACCCTTTGTTTGAGCAAATAATGTCGCCAGTGCTTCGGCATTAATACCGGGAACTGGAATATGAGCACCCATGCGAAATATTATTAGCGCTCCAATAACAAATAAAATGCGCTGCCTAAGCTCGGTCAGCCCACCTTTTTTGGCACCTATTGATGTACCGCGTTTTGCCATTACTCTACTTTACCGCCCGCTTTCTGTATTGCTTCTTTTGCACCTTTGCTTACAGCAATGCCTTTTAACGTTACCGCTTTTTCAATGGCACCTGAAAGCATAACTTTAGCACGCAATATACGGCTATGTATCAAGCCTGCACTACGTAATGCGGCAAGATCAATAATATCTTCCTTAACTTTTTCCAGTTCATGCGTACGGATTTCAGCCGTGGTCAGCTTTAGTGCAGAACGAAAACCACGTTTTGGCAGACGACGTTGTAATGGCATCTGGCCGCCTTCAAAACCAACCTTATGGTAGCCACCGGACCTTGCCTTCTGACCTTTATGTCCACGTGCAGATGTTTTGCCCCATCCGGAACCAGGCCCACGGCCTACACGTTTGGGCGCCCTATTTGAACCGGCAACCGGCTTGATTGAATTCAAATGCATGATTATACCTGTTCCCATTCAAGTAAATAATTGACTTTATTGATCATCCCACGAACAGCCGGGGTATCTTCTACCTCAACGGTGTGATGCATACGACGCAGACCAAGCCCCTTTACACAGGCCATGTGTTTTTTACCACGGCCATACATACTCTTGATGAGCTTAACTTTCAGCATTTTCTTGTCAGCCATATTGTTACTCCAACATCAATCGCGCAGTTCTTCAACTTTCAGGCCACGCTTGGCAGCAACCTGTTCCGGGCTGCTGATATTCTGCAGTCCTTTCATGGTTGCTCTTACAACATTTACCGGATTAGTTGAGCCGATACATTTAGCCAGCACGTTTCTTACACCAACGGCTTCAAATACAGCGCGCATACTGCCCCCCGCAATGATGCCTGTGCCTTCTGAGCCCGGGCGCATGACGACTTTGGAAGAACTGTGTATAGATTCAACCTTATAGAACAAAGTACCGTCATCAAGGGCAATATTAACCATTGACTTACGTGCCTCTTCCAGGGCCTTCTGGACAGCAACGGGCACTTCGCGGGCTTTGCCACGTCCCATGCCCACTTTTCCATTTCCATCACCGACAACAACCAGTGCTGAAAAACCGAAAATACGGCCACCTTTTACTACTTTTGCTACGCGACGAACACTTACCAGCTTCTCTATGAAATTATCGCGCTTATCATTTTGCATACGGCGTGCAGCCATAATTGACTCCTAAAATTCTAATCCGTTTTCACGAGCAGCATCAGCCAGGGCCTTTATGCGTCCGTGGTATCTGAAACCGGAGCGATCAAAGGCCACGCTCTTGATTCCTGCCTCAACAGCTTTTTCGGCGATACGCTTACCGACAGCTGAAGCCGCTTCTATGTTTCCACCATTTCCAAGCTCTTTACGCAGTTCAGTTTCAACAGTAGAAGCGCTAGCAAGTATCTTGCCTGTCTCCGCTTGTACTACTTGCGCATAGATATGCTGTGAAGTACGGTGAATACTTAACCTATCTGAGCCCAGTCGAGTAATCTTTGACCGGGTTTTTATGGCTCGACGCATACGTGCTGATTTTTTACTCATTTCTCAACCTATCAATTATTTCTTTTTGGCCTGTTTACGAACGACATATTCATCGCTGTAACGAACACCTTTGCCTTTGTAAGGCTCAGGCGGACGAAAGTGGCGAATTTCGGCCGCTACCTGACCTACCTTCTGCTTATCGGCACCCCTTATTACGAGCTCTGTCTGGCTCGGGGCTTCAACAGTAATTCCCTCGGGTATGGTATACACAACAGGATGTGAAAAACCCAGGCTCATATTCAGATTTTTTCCCTGTACCTGTACGCGATAACCCACACCAATAATGGTTAATTTCTTTTCAAAACCTTTGCTGACTCCAGCCACCAGATTCGACAGTAGTGCACGTGTAGTTCCTGACATGGCTACTGCTGTAGTGGAATCATCATTGGCGGCAATTTTCAGCACGCCATCTTCCAGGTTTACCGTTACCAGAGGATGTTTATTCATGGACAGTTCACCGTTTGGACCTTTAGCAACAATCGTTGTATCACTTATTGTTACCTCAATGCCGCCTGGCAATAAAACGGGTTTTTTAGCTACTCGTGACATGATGCACCTATATTAAGCGACGTAACAGATCACTTCACCACCAACACCCGCTTTGCGGGCACTGCGATCGGTCATGATACCTTTTGATGTTGATACGATGGTGATACCCAGACCTTTCTTAACGGTCGGGATATCGTCTTTACCGGTATACACACGGCAGCCCGGTTTACTGACACGTTTTATCATTTCTATGACAGGACTGCCCTGGTAATATTTCAGTGTCAGCTTTAGTGACGAGAAACCATTATCATCCTTCCCTTCAGAAATTGACTTGATATAGCCTTCTGCCTTTAGTACTTCCGCAATGGCCTTTTTGGTAGTAGATGTCGGGATGGAAACTGTCGTCATCTCTGCATGATGGGCATTGCGAATACGTGTCAACATATCGGCAATTGGGTCACTCATACTCATGTTCGTATCTTCTCAGTGTCGTTTTTTTCTGAAATGTCTTGTGTTAAGGAGCACTCGCTCACCAGCTGGCTCTGACTACACCAGGGGCTTCGCCACGGTTTAAAACCTCACGCAGTTTATTGCGTGAAAGTCCAAATTTGCGATAGAAGCCATGCGGTCTACCGGTCATACTACAACGATTACGCTGACGTGCCTTACTTGAATCACGGGGTAATTTCTGCAGGGCATACATTGCGGCCATAGCTTCTTCGGCTGAAGCTTCCGGGTCGATAATTATTACCTTTAGCGCCGTGCGTTTTGCATGCAGTCTATTGACAGCATCAGTACGACGTTTCTCGCGGGCAATCATTGATTTTTTAGCCATAATTAACTTTTAACCTGTGTTTTAGCCTTAATCGGGAAATTAAATCCCTTTAATAAAGCGCGTGCCTGTTCATCATTGGCCGCACTGGTAGTAATCGTAATATCCAGACCACGAAGAGTATCGACTTTTTCATAGTCAATTTCCGGAAATACGATTTGTTCTTTCAACCCCATTGAGTAATTGCCGCGCCCGTCAAATGATTTTGCGGGCAACCCACGAAAATCACGAATACGGGGAATTGCGATGCTTACCAGCCTGTCCAGGAACTCATACATACGCTCACTGCGCAGGGTAACTTTACAACCTATCGGCCAACCATCGCGTATCTTGAATCCAGCGATAGACTTACGTGCATAAGTCACAACCGGTTTCTGGCCACTGATCAGCTCCATGTCTTTGACAGCAAATTCCATCACTTTCTTGTTTGCCACTGCTTCACCAACACCCATATTAAGCGTGATCTTGGTAATCCTGGGAATCTGCATGACATTATCAAGAGCAAGCTCTTCCTTTAATGCCGGAACAATTGTTTCTTTGTAATATTTTTCCAAACGTACCATGTCGATATCCTGCTATATTATACGTCGACCACTTCACCAGATGTTTTATAAACTCTGACTTTCTTTCCATCTTCAAGCACCTTGACACCAACGCGAGAGGCCTTGCCTGATGCAGCGTCATACAATGAGATATTAGAAATATCCAGTGCCGCTTCCTGTTCAAGTATGCCACCGCTTTCACCCGCCTGCGGATTCGGGCGAATATGCTTTTTTACAATGTTAATACCATCTACCAGGATGCGACCATTATTCAGCACACGCATCACACTACCACGCTTGCCTTTGTCTTTACCTGTGATAACGATGACGTCGTCACCTTTTTTAATTTTATTCATTAGCCACAACCCTCAAAGAACTTCAGGTGCCAGTGAAATAATCTTCATAAACTGCGCATTGCGCAATTCACGAGTCACCGGACCAAAGATACGCGTGCCAACTGGCTGCAACTGGGTATTCAACAAAACAGCTGCATTGCCGTCAAAACGAATCGATGAACCGTCCTGTCTGCGCACGCCTTTTTTGGTACGAACGATGACGGCATTATACACATCACCTTTTTTTACACGACCATTTGGAATTGCTTCCTTGATGCTGATCTTTATGACATCACCAATACCGGCGTAACGACGTCTGGACCCACCAAGCACCTTGATGCACATAACCTTCCTTGCACCGCTGTTATCAGCGACATCAAGTACACTTTGCATCTGGATCATTGCCCTGGACTCCTAGTAATTATATTCCGTTTCATTCTGTATATTTCAGACATAGACCTGTTTAGTCAGCTTAACCTTCCCGACTAACCACCTGAATAACACGCCAGCTTTTGCTTTTAGACAGTGGACGGCATTCTTCAATCTGTACTCTATCCCCTTCGTTGCATTCATTTGACTCATCGTGTGCATGCAACCTGGTGGATTTGCGGATGTACTTTTTGTACAAGGCATGCTTTTCCAGGCGCTCTACCAGTACCGTCACGGTTTTGTCCATTTTGTTGCTGATGACTACACCGCTGATTGAACGCGCCACTTTTTCCTGTTCGCTCATGCCTCGCCTCTTACTTTTTCGTTCACTTTTTCATTCATAATCGTTTTTACACGTGCAATGGAACGCTTTGCATCACGTAGTGCAACGTGATTTCCCTGCTGCCCCGTTGCAATCTGCATACGCAAGGTAAACTTCTGCTCAAGTAGTTCGTCGAGCTTTGATTGCAGTGCATTAGTGTCAAGCGCTCTCATATCATTTGCTTTCATTTAGCCCACCTGCCTTGAAACAAATACAGTTTTTACCGGCAACTTGGCACCTGCCAGGCGAAATGCTTCACGTGCTATGTTTTCAGTCACCCCTTCCATTTCGTACAGAATATGACCCGGTTTAACAAGTGAAACCCAGTATTCCGGATTGCCTTTACCCTTGCCCATTCTGACTTCCAATGGCTTTTTTGATATGGGCTTGTCGGGAAAAACTCGGATCCAGATTCGACCACCACGCTTGATGTAACGCGTCATTGCACGACGCGCGGCCTCAATCTGTCTCGCCGTTAGCCGACCACGTTCTGTCGTTTTCAGGCCAAATTCACCAAAACTCACCTTGTTACCGCGAGACGCCAGGCCACGGTTGCGGCCCTTGTGCATTTTGCGAAATTTTGTTCTCTTTGGTTGCAGCATAGTCTATATCTCCATCAGGCCCCAGTTGCAGCCTTGACACTACTGTCACCCTCATCAGTATCACGGACTTCGCCCTTAAAGATCCACACCTTGATGCCAATAATTCCGTATGTCGTCAACGCTTCTGCTGTTCCATAATCAATATCTGCACGCAGTGTGTGCAATGGAACTCTGCCGTCTCTGACCCATTCAGTACGTGCAATCTCTGCACCATTCAAACGGCCTGCAATCATGATCTTGACGCCTTCAGCACCGAGGCGCATGGTATTCTGCATAGAGCGTTTCATCGCACGTCTGAACATAACGCGTTTTTCCAGTTGTTGGGCAATGTTCTCGGCAACCAGTTTTGCATCCATTTCAGGCTTGCGAATTTCTTCTACGGCAATCTGTACCGGTAAACCAACCATCTTTCCCAGCTCTTTACGCAGGCGATCGATATCTTCACCTTTTTTCCCGATGACAATACCGGGACGTGCTGTATACAAGGTGATATTCATATTCTGTGAAGGACGTTCAATAACCACCTTGCTGATTGCAGCATTGGACAACCGTTTATCAAGAAATGTGCGAACTTTCATATCGGTAGTCAGATATTCCGCATACTGGCGTTTGTTGCCGTACCATTTCGCTGTCCAGTCCTTGACTATGCCAAGTCTGAAACCAATTGGTTGGACTTTCTGGCCCATTACTTACTCCCCTGCTTTTCACCCACCTTAATGGTGATGTGACTGCTTCGTTTGAGAATTCTCGCTGCACGGCCTTTGGCACGTGCACGTATACGTTTCATTGTTGGCGCACCATCAATAAAGGCCGTCGTGACAAACAACTCATCAATATCGGCACCATCATTGTGCTCAGCATTGGCTATTGCGGAATTGAGTACCTTCTTGATTGTGTCAGCAGCCGATTTGGTACTGTATTCAAGAATCTCCAGCGCGCGCTCAACCTGCAGACCACGGATCTGATCAGTGACCAGGCGCAGTTTCTGTGGTGAGGTTCTCACATGTTTCAATACCGCTTGTGTTTCCATTACCGAGACACCATTTTTCGTTTAATTTTCATCGTTTAACTTTCTTGTCTGCCATATGGCCGCGATAGGTGCGTGTTGCTGCAAACTCACCCAGCTTATGTCCCACCATGTTCTCTGAAATAAGAACAGGGACGTGTTGACGACCGTTATGCACCGCAATTGTCAGACCAACAAATTCAGGCATAATCATTGAACGCCTGGACCAGGTCTTGATCGGTTTGCGATTATTTTCGCTATTCGCCTTTTCGGCCTTAGCCATCAGATGGTGATCAACGAATGGGCCCTTTTTAATTGAACGTGGCATAAACTGACTCCTGCTTACTTCTTACGACGACGGATAATCATATTATCCGTACGTTTATTATTGCGTGTACGGTAGCCCTTGGTTGGTACACCCCAGGGCGAAACCGGGTGACGACCACCGGAGGTACGTCCTTCACCACCACCGTGTGGGTGATCTACCGGGTTCATCGCTACGCCCCGAACCGTAGGGCGAATACCCCGCCAGCGTTTTGCACCGGCCTTGCCCAATTTACGCAATGAATGTTCAGAATTACCGACCTCACCAATCGTCGCGCGGCAGTCCAGATGTACCTTACGCATCTCACCTGAACGCAAACGAAGCTGGGCATAATCACCGTCGCGGCCAACAAACTGGATAACACTGCCTGCGGCCCGTCCGATCTGTGCGCCTTTCAACGGTTTTAATTCAACACAGTGTATGCTGGTACCTACCGGGATATCGCGCAAAGCTAGCGCGTTACCGACTGCAATAGGTGCTTCAGCTCCGGACAGAATGCTGTCGCCAACCTTCATGCCTTTCGGTGCAATTATGTATCGCCGCTCACCGTCTGCATACAAAGCCAGTGCAATATGCGAACTGCGATTTGGATCATACTCAATACGTTCAATTTTGGCGGGGATACCGTCCTTGTTGCGCTTGAAATCAATCACACGATAATGACGTTTGTGTCCACCGCCACGATGTCTGACAGTGATGCGGCCAGCATTATTACGGCCGTTAATCGAATTTTTCCTTTCTACCAATCGGGCAAATGGTTTGCCCTTATGCAGCCCTTCAGTTTTTACACTGACCTGCCCACGGCGTCCAGGTGACGTTGGTTTTGATTTGATAAGTGCCATTACTAGTTATCCTAAGCCGGGCTTATCCGGCATCAGCCAGAAAATCTATATCCTGGCCTTCTTTCAGTCTGATATAGGCCTTTTTCCAGTCCTTACGTTTGCCGGGAATGCGACCAAAATTTTTCTTCTTCCCTTTCTGCCGCACAACCTTGACAGATTCCACTTCAACAGAAAACAGCTTTTCTATTGCACGACGAATCTGTGGTTTGGAGGCATCAATAGATACTTTAAATACAATCTGCCTGGCACTTTCTGCCAGCTGAGTACTCTTTTCGGACACATGGGGTGCCAGAATCACGTTATACAGTGCGGAATCACTCATACCAGTACTTCCTCAAGTTTACTCGCTGCAGCAGCAGTAATAATGGTCTCTGAATGCTGCAGCAGGCTGTATGGGTTCAAACCGGTCAGATCTACGACTTCGACATTACGGATATTACGTGTACTCAGTATCAGTGCTTCAGAAGGTGTTTCACTGACGATCAATACATCGGTCTTACCCATAGCCTGCAAGCGTGCCGCAACGGCCTTTGTCTTGATCTCTGAAACATCCATTGAATCAACTATTGTCATGCGGCCATTACGCAACAACTCAGATACGATAGAACGCATACCTGCCTTGTACATTTTTTTGTTCAGTTTCTGTTCGAAACTGGTATTGCAGGCAGGAAAAATCTTTCCACCACCGCGCCATATAGGACTGCGTATGGTTCCTGCACGCGCACGGCCTGTCCCTTTCTGACGAAAGGGCTTGGCACCACCGCCGGCAACCATAGAACGATTCTTCTGTGCACGGGTACCACTACGAGCCCCTGCCATATAAGCTGTTACCACCTGATGAACCAATGCTTCGTTATAGCTGGCGTCGAATGCGGCATCTGCCAAATCCAGCTTTTTGCCGCTATCTGCTCCGTCACTTTTTAATACTGAAACTTGCACCGTTATTTCCTCAAAATCCTGGTTTTACTTCTTAAATAATTTCTTTACAGCTGGACGAATGATGACGTCAGAACCTTTGGAACCCGGGACAGATCCCTTCAGTAGAATCATATTGCGTTCTTCATCAACCTTTACCACTTCAAGATTTTGCTGTGTTTTTGTGACACTACCCATCTGCCCCGCCATTTTCTTGCCACGGAAAACCTTGCCCGGAGACTGATTCTGACCAGTGGAACCTGCCGCTCGATGTGAAATAGAGCAACCGTGTGTTGCACGACCACCGCGGAAACCGTGACGCTTCATTACACCAGCGAAACCCTTACCCTTACTGCTCGCTGTTACATCAACGAACTTAACTTCGTTAAAGATTGCCACACCCATCTCAGAACCACTGTCCAATTCGTTAATCTGCTCATCAGTGGCAGTAAACTCGGTAACACTACGGCCTGGCTCAACACCTGCTTTGGCAAAGTGTCCTGCCATAGCCTTGGTGACCCGGCCTGGACGACGATTACCAACAGTTAGCTGCACAGCGGTATAGCCATCTATATCCATATTCTTGATCTGGGCAACACGATTCGGTGTCACTTCGATGACAGTAACCGGTGTTGATTCGCCGCCCTCACTGAATACGCGGGTCATGCCTACTTTGCGCCCTACTAGTCCAATTGCCATTACATTAACTCCAATTCGCCTGCTTCAAACTCAACTGAGCTTGATTTCGACATCAACACCTGCTGCAAGATCCAGCTTCATCAATGCGTCGACAGTTTTTTCAGTCGGGTCTACGATATCCATAATGCGTTTGTGTGTACGGATTTCGTACTGATCCCGAGCCTTCTTGTTGACATGGGGTGAACTCAACAAGGTGAAGCGTTCAATTCGAGTAGGCAAAGGGATTGGTCCTTTTACTATGGCACCTGTGCGTTTTGCCGTCTCAACAATTTCAGATGCGGAGCGATCAATCATACGATGATCGAAGGCCTTTAGCTTGATTCTGATTTTCTGATTTTCCATGATCACTCAATAATCTTACTACACCGGCGCCGACGGTACGGCCACCTTCACGTACTGCAAAACGCAGACCTTCATCCATTGCAATCGGGGCAATCAGACTGACAATAAATTTTACATTGTCACCCGGCATGACCATCTCAACTCCTTCAGGTAGATCAACAGCACCCGTGACATCCGTCGTACGAAAGTAAAACTGTGGACGATAACCATTGAAAAATGGCGTATGACGACCCCCTTCATCCTTGCTCAGAATATAGACCTCTGCCTCAAACCGAGTGTGGGGGGTAATGCTGCCCGGATGTGCCAATACCTGACCACGCTCGACTTCTTCTCGTTTAGTGCCACGAAGAAGAATTCCCACATTATCACCGGCTTCACCCTGATCCAGCAGCTTGCGAAACATTTCTACACCGGTCACCGTGGTCTTCTGAGTATCTTTAATACCAATAATTTCGATTTCTTCACCCACTTTAACTATGCCGCTTTCTATACGACCCGTGACAACCGTGCCACGACCCGAGATTGAGAATACATCTTCAATCGGCATCAGGAAAGCCTTCTCTACATCACGTTCCGGCTGCGGTATATAGGAATCCAGTGCTTCGGCCAGCTTGAGGATGGAGGGCTCTCCAATATCCGACTGATCGCCTTCCAGTGCCTTCAACGCAGAACCAATAATCACCGGTGTGTCGTCTCCCGGAAATTCGTACATGTCCAGCAGCTCACGAATTTCCATTTCAACCAGCTCCAGAAGCTCGTCGTCATCGACCATATCCGCCTTGTTCATATAAACCAGTATGTAGGGGACACCCACCTGGCGTGACAGCAGTATGTGCTCACGGGTCTGTGGCATCGGACCGTCTGCAGCACTCACTACAAGAATCGCACCGTCCATCTGCGCCGCACCGGTAATCATATTCTTGACGTAGTCAGCATGGCCCGGACAGTCAACGTGTGCGTAATGACGGTTCGCTGTCTCATACTCAACGTGAGCCGTCGCAATCGTGATACCACGCTCACGCTCTTCCGGGGCGTTATCAATCTGATCGTAACCTTTGACTTCACCGCCATATGTTTTCGACAGAACGGTCGTCAGTGCCGCTGTCAGCGTCGTCTTGCCATGGTCTACATGGCCAATCGTTCCCACGTTTACATGGGGCTTCGTGCGTTCAAATTTTTCCTTGGACATGCCTTATTCCTCGACCTAATCGTATTTATCTATTGGTTAAGCTTAACTACTTCTTGTTTTTGATGACTGCCTCAGCCACATTATTCGGCGCCGCCGCATACCGCTTGAACTCCATCGAATAATTTGCTCTTCCCTGCGTAGCCGAACGCAATGATGTCGCATAGCCAAACATCTCTGACAATGGCACTTCACAGCGAATAATCTTGCCTGAAGGGCCGTCTTCCATGGACTGAATAATACCGCGACGGGATGACACATCGCCATTCACATTACCCATATATTCTTCCGGCGTAACAATCTCTACCGCCATAATAGGTTCAAGCAACTGAGGGCTGGCCAACATGAACGCCTCTTTAAAGCAGATTGATGCGGCGGCCTTGAACGCCTGCTCGGATGAATCCACCTCGTGATAAGAGCCGTCATACAGAGCAACTCGGACATCAACCACAGGAAAACCGGCCATAACACCAGACTGTATAGTGCTTTCGATACCTTTTCTGACTGCCGGGATAAATTCTTTTGGTACGACGCCACCCTTGACCTCATCCAGAAACTCAAATTCACTGCCCGATTCCTGCGGCTCAAGACGCAGATAGACATGGCCATATTGACCACGACCACCGGACTGTTTGGCGTACTTGTACTGGTGCTCGACAGTATTACGAATAGTCTCTCGATATGCAACCTGTGGCTTGCCCACATTGGCCTCAACATTAAATTCGCGCTTCATGCGATCAATAATGATATCCAGATGTAGCTCGCCCATGCCCGAGATAATAGTCTGACCGGACTCATGATCAGTATGCACACGGAATGAGGGATCTTCCTGTGCCAGTTTTGACAAAGCAATACCCATTTTTTCCTGATCAGCCTTGGTTATCGGCTCAACGGCCTGTGAAATAACCGGATCAGGGAATTCCATTCTTTCCAGAGTAATAATATCACTGGTTGCACACAGTGTATCACCGGTAGTGATATCTTTAATACCAACAGCCGCCGCAATATCACCTGCACGCACCTCTTTGATTTCCTCACGGGAATTGGCATGCATTTGAAGAATACGCCCGATGCGTTCTTTTTTGTGCTTAACGGGATTAAACACGGTATCGCCTGACTTCATCACCCCGGAATAAACCCGAAAAAAGACCAGCTGACCAACAAAAGGGTCTGTCGCGATCTTGAACGCCAATGCGGCAAAAGGTGCATTATCATCAGGGGGGCGCACAGCCTCAGTTTCATCCTTGTCATCCAGAATACCAGAGATAGGCGGCACATCTTGAGGTGAGGGCATAAGGTCAATAATACCGTCCAGCATGGCCTGTATGCCCTTGTTTTTGAATGCAGAGCCACAGAAAACACACACAATCTCATTCGCCAACGTCAGTAAACGCAAACCCTCAAGTATATCTTCAACAGACAACTCACCCTCTTCCAGGTATTTGTCCATCAGCTCTTCATTTGCTTCAGCCGCCGACTCAGCCAGGGCTTCGTGGTATTCCTGAGACTGCTCGAGCATGTCCGCGGCAATCTCGCGCTCCTCGAAGTTGGAGCCCATATTTTCTTCTTCCCAGTAAATCGCTTTCATACGAACCAGGTCGATGATGCCCTCGAAGTTTTCTTCCGCACCGATAGGTAGCTGCACAGGCACCGCTTTGGCACCCAGACGGTCTTTCAGTTGATCGACCACACGCAGGAAATCTGCACCGGCGCGATCCATCTTGTTAACGAATGCCATACGTGGCACTTTGTACTTGTTCGCCTGACGCCAGACTGTCTCAGACTGTGGCTCTACACCACCCACTGCGCAGAATATGGCACAGGCCCCATCGAGCACACGCAGTGAGCGCTCAACTTCGATAGTAAAATCTACATGGCCAGGGGTATCAATAATATTGATACGGTGTTCGTCCTTGTCCTTGCGCATACCACTCCAAAAGCAGGTGGTTGCAGCCGAGGTAATGGTAATTCCACGTTCTTGCTCCTGCTCCATCCAGTCCATGGTTGCAGCACCATCATGCACTTCACCAATCTTGTGTGAAATACCGGTGTAGTACAGAACACGTTCGGTAGTCGTCGTCTTCCCCGCATCAATATGAGCCATGATGCCGATGTTCCGATAACGCTTGATGGGTGTTTTACGTGCCACTTTATGTTTCCTGAATATTTTTCTACTGTCTTCAATTAATTCCAGATATTGTCTAGAAGCGGAAATGTGAGAATGCTTTATTGGCTTCTGCCATGCGATGTGTATCCTCACGCTTCTTAACCGCAGACCCACGGCCCTCGAAGGCATCCATCAATTCACCCGCAAGGCGCATCCCCATGGATTTTTCACCACGTGAGCGCGACGCCTCTACTAACCATCGCATAGCCAGCGCTGTACGACGACTCGGACGCACTTCTACAGGGACCTGGTAGGTCGCACCACCAACGCGACGAGACTTTACTTCGACCGTCGGACGGACATTTTCCAGCGCCGTCTCGAAGACCTCTATCGGGTCACTTTTACCACGCTCTACAATCAGATCCAGGGCACCATAAGTAATCTTTTCAGCCGTCGACTTCTTACCATCCAGCATCAAAATATTGACAAATTTGGCCAGCGTTTCACTGCCGAATTTAGGATCAGGCAGAATCTGGCGTTTGGGTACTTCTCTTCTTCTAGGCATCGGTTAAATCCATCTAAATTCTCTGTGTATTAGGTCTGTGTGATCCGTGTACAACAATAATTGGGGCTTCTGAACCCGTCTTTAATTCCCTTTGTGACTCAGTTATGACTTAGGCCGCTTGGTGCCGTATTTCGAACGGCCTCTGCGACGGTCTGCGACACCTGCTGTATCCAGCGTGCCACGCACTGTGTGGTAGCGTACGCCAGGCAAATCCTTTACACGACCACCGCGAATCAGTACCACCGAGTGCTCCTGCAGGTTATGTCCCTCACCACCGATATAACTACTGACCTCAAAGCCGTTAGTCAGCCTGACGCGTGCCACTTTACGCAGTGCAGAGTTAGGTTTCTTCGGTGTCGTAGTATAAACACGCGTACACACCCCACGGCGCTGCGGACAGGCCATTAAAGCGGGTACATTTGACTTTTTTGTCTGACGCTGACGCGGCTTACGCACCAGCTGATTAACTGTTGGCATTCAATATTCTCCAGCCCAAAACAAGACACAGGCCGGAGAAAAATCTCCAGCCTGCGAAAAGAGGGGCAATTCTAGGGGCATCGGCCCCCGCTGTCAAGATAGATTTACCTCATGCAGAGATAGCTGCCTCATCCCCTTCAGATACTTCGGTTTCAATTGTCTTGGCGCCCTTTACGAATTCTTCCAGTGCCTGTTTTTCATCCTTTTCGCGTTCTTTGCGGCGCTGGCGTTCCTGATGGTAGGCCAGGCCCGTTCCAGCGGGAATCAAGCGGCCAACAATAACATTCTCTTTCAGGCCCCGTAAGGAGTCCGTTTTGCCAATGATCGATGCCTCGGTCAGAACACGCGTTGTCTCCTGGAAAGATGCCGCTGAGATAAAGGATTCGGTTAACAAAGACGCCTTGGTGATGCCCAGCAAATTACGCTCTGCTATGGCTTCCTTCTTACCCGAAGCCAGCATCCTGTCATTTTCTTCCAGTAAGGCCGTGCGTTCCAGCTGTTCGCCCGGCAGCAGCAGGGTGTCGCCCGGATCAAGAATTGTCACCTTACGTAGCATCTGACGAACAATAACCTCAATATGCTTATCATCGATCTTCACACCTTGCAGGCGGTAAACATCCTGTACTTCTGCAACGATGTACTCAAGCAACTCTGGCACACCCTTCAAACGCAGGATATCTGCCGCAACGGGTGGGCCATCTACCAGAACATCACCTTTAATAACGGATTCACCTTCGACCACTGACAGCGGACGATCCTTGGCGATCAGAAATTCATGGTTTTCACCCTCGTTATCGGAGATCACCAGGCGCTGTTTGCCTTTGGTTTCCTTACCAAACGAGATAACACCACTGACCTCAGCCAGAATCGCCGGTTCTTTCGGTTTGCGCGCCTCAAATAACTCGGCTACACGCGGCAGGCCACCGGTAATATCACGGGTAGTTGAACCTTCACGCGGATTTTTGGCCATTATGTCACCAATTTTGACTTCTTTGCCGTCATCAACCATTAAAATGGCGTTACCGGGCAGGAAGTATTTCGCCGGTATTTCGGTACCCGGGAAGTTAATCGGTTCGCCTTTTTTGTCCACCAGCATGATTGCAGGCTTCATGTCAGCAGCTGCCGCTGATCGCTGCGTTAAATCAGTGATCACATAACGCGTCAGACCTGTAACATCATCAGACTGTTTCTTGAAGGTGACATCCTCCAGCATGTCTATGAAGCTGATTTTTCCAGCCGCCTCGGAAACTATCGGATGTGTATGCGGATCCCATTCGGCAACAATATCGCCGGAAACAATTTTCTGGCCGTCCTTGATATTTAGTTCAGCACCGTAGGGTATTTTGTGCTTTTCACGGTTCGCCCCTCGCTTGTCTTGAACAATCAGTTCACCTGAGCGAGAAATGGTAACAAGATTCCCCTTGGTATTTTTTACGGACTTGACGTTATGGAAATGGATAGTCCCGTTATTCTTCACTTCAACATTACTAACTGCAGCGGAACCGGTGGCCGCGCCACCAATATGGAAGGTACGCATCGTCAACTGAGTACCTGGTTCGCCGATAGATTGTGCAGCGATGACACCAACTGCTTCACCGGTAGTGACCAGATGGCCCCGCCCGAGGTCACGACCATAACAGGTGGCACAAATACCATAACGGGTTTCGCAGGTTACCGGTGAACGCACCAGAACTTCATTGATAGATTTCTCATCAAGCTGGGCAATGTCTTTTTCATCCAGCATTTTGCCTTTCTTGATCAGCGTGTCCTTGCCTTCCGGATTCGGGATATCACTGACTACAACTCGACCCAACACTAAATCAGACAATGGCACAACGACTTCACCCCCCTCAACCAGGGTTTCTTTAATAACACCCTGCTTAGTACCACAGTCTTCTTCCACCACCACCAGATCCTGGCAAACATCAACCAGGCGACGTGTCAGGTACCCGGAATTAGCGGTTTTCAGTGCTGTATCGGCAAGGCCCTTGCGTGCACCGTGAGTGGAAATAAAGTACTGCAGTACGTTCAGCCCTTCACGAAAATTAGCCGTAATGGGTGTTTCAATAATGGAACCGTCCGGCTTGGCCATCAGACCGCGCATACCAGACAGCTGCCTGATCTGTGCATGTGAACCACGGGCACCGGAGTCGGCCATCATATAAATGGAGTTGAATGATTCCTGCTCAACGGTTTCACCGGCCTCATTCGTAAATGTATCAGTACCCAACTGATCCATCATTTCATTGGCAACTTTTTCACTGGTATGCGTCCAGATATCTACAACCTTGTTGTATCGCTCACCATTCGTCACCAGACCGTCATTAAATTGCTGCTGAATGCTGAGAACTTCAGTTTCGGCCTTGCTGAGAATATCTGCCTTGTTGGCAGGAACCACCATGTCATCAATGCCAATGGATATACCTGATTTGGCTGCCATCTTGAAACCGGTGTACATCAGTTTATCAGCAAAGATTACAGTATCTTTTAACCCCGCCTTGCGATAGCTTTGATTAATTATTTCGGAGATCGCCTTTTTCTTCATCACTCTGTTAATGGCCGAAAACGGCAGTGCAGAAGGCAGGATTTCAGACAGGATGGCACGACCCACGGTTGTATCATATATTGTTGTTACTGTGGTTTCTTTACCCTTTTCATCGGTGACCACTTCAGTAATACGTATTTTTGCCGAGGCGTGCAGGTCAACTGCGCCAGAATCATAAGCTAACTGGGCTTGCTTCACATCAGCAAAGATACCGCCGTTGCCTTTGGCATTAAGGTTTGTGCGTGTCATGAAATACAGACCCAGTACGATATCCTGTGACGGTACAATGACGGGTTCACCGTTAGCAGGTGAAAGCACATTATTGGTAGACATCATCAGCGTACGCGCTTCCAGCTGTGCTTCGATAGACAGCGGCACATGTACCGCCATCTGGTCACCGTCAAAGTCAGCATTATACGGCGCGCAGACCAGTGGATGGAGCTGAATCGCCTTACCTTCAATCAAGACAGGCTCAAATGCCTGGATGCCCAGCCTGTGAAGGGTGGGTGCCCGATTCAGCAGTACCGGATGCTCACGAATGACTTCTTCCAGGATGTCCCATACTTCAGCGCTTTCGGTTTCGACCATTTTCTTGGCCTGCTTGATGGTCGTCGCAAGACCACGCAATTCCAGTTTGCTGAAAATAAAGGGCTTGAACAGCTCCAGTGCCATTTTCTTCGGTAGCCCACACTGGTGCAGTTTTAGTGTCGGGCCAACCACGATAACTGAGCGACCGGAGTAATCGACGCGTTTACCCAGTAAGTTTTGGCGGAAACGCCCCTGCTTGCCCTTGATCATATCGGCCAGGGATTTTAACTGACGTTTGTTGGCACCGGTAATGGCTTTGCCACGACGTCCGTTATCCAGCAATGCGTCTACGGCTTCCTGCAGCATACGCTTTTCATTGCGGACGATGATGTCCGGCGCATTCAGCTCCAGTAGTCTTTTTAGACGGTTATTACGGTTAATAACGCGACGATATAAATCATTTAGATCAGAGGTGGCAAAACGACCACCATCCAGCGGTACCAGGGGACGCAGGTCAGGTGGCAGTACCGGCAGGATATCAAGGATCATCCATTCCGGCTTGTTATTTGACGCAATAAAGGCCTCGATCACTTTCAAACGCTTGGTCAGCTTTTTGATCTTGGTCACCGCATTGGTATTATCGAGCTCTTCACGCAATGTTTCGGCGACCTCTTTTAGATCAATCTTTTTCAGCAGCGATCGAATGGCCTCAGCACCCATCGACGCCTCAAATTCATCACCGTATTCTTCCAGCGCTTCGATATACTGGTCTTCGGTCAGCAGTGCCTGCTCTTCCAGCGGGGTCATGCCGGCATCAATAATAATATAGCCCTCAAAATACAGTACACGCTCAATGTCACGCACGGTCATGTCCAGAACCAAACCCATGCGCGAAGGCAAGGATTTCAGGAACCAGATATGCGCACAGGGAGTGGCCAGGTCAATATGACCCATGCGCTCACGACGTACTTTGGAATGGGTGACTTCAACACCACACTTCTCACACACCACACCGCGGTGTTTGAGACGCTTGTATTTACCACAGAGACATTCATAGTCACTGACCGGCCCGAACAGCTTGGCACAGAACAAGCCATCCCGTTCAGGTTTAAACGTTCTGTAGTTGATGGTTTCCGGCTTCTTTACTTCACCAAATGACCACGAACGAATTTTCTCCGGCGATGCCAGACCAATTCGAATGGCATCAAAGTCGTCATTTTTTTCTGCCTTATTGAAAAGATTGAATAAGTCTCTCAATGTCCTGTCTCCACGATGATTATTCTCACCAAAATAGGGTTATGTTCGATAATTTTTGATGATTATTTATCAATCAGTTGTTATGTATCAGCTCAATATCCAGCGCCAGCGCACGTATTTCCTTCATTAACACATTGAACGATTCCGGCATGCCTGCTTCCATGTGATGGTTGCCCTTGACAATATTTTCATACATCTTGGAACGACCATTTACATCGTCTGATTTAACTGTCAGCATTTCCTGTAGTGTATAAGCAGCACCATAAGCTTCCAGTGCCCACACTTCCATTTCACCGAAACGCTGGCCACCGAACTGTGCCTTACCACCCAGCGGCTGTTGCGTAACCAGGCTGTAGGGTCCAGTTGAACGGGCATGCATTTTGTCATCGACCAGATGGTTCAATTTCAGGATGTACATATAGCCAACGGTGGTTTCACGATCGAATGTCTCACCAGTGCGCCCATCAATTAACTGTGTCTGGCCTGATTCAGGTAAATCAGCCAGTTTCAACATACGCTTGATTTCCTCTTCAGCCGCACCGTCAAACACCGGTGTTGCCATCGGCACACCCTCAGTCAGATTGCCGGCAAGCTCCATCACTTCACTATCAGTCAGCGACTTGATGTCTTCCGGCTTGCCGCTACTGTTGTAGATTTTTTCCAGGAACTTACGTATTTCGGAGGTCTTTTTCTTCGCCCGTATCATGTCATTGATTTTGTCTCCAAGACCTCTGGCAGCCCATCCCAGATGCATTTCCAGTACCTGACCGACGTTCATGCGTGACGGTACACCCAGTGGATTCAGAACGATATCAACCGGTTTACCGTTTTTCATATACGGCATATCTTCAACCGTGACAATGCGTGAGATAACACCCTTGTTACCATGGCGCCCCGCCATCTTGTCACCCGGTTGCAGGCGACGCTTAACGGCAACGAAGACTTTGACCATCTTAAGTACACCCGGTGCGAGATCATCGCCAGCAGTAATCTTGCCCTGCTTTTCTTCCAGTAGATCATCAAAAAATTTCTTCTGCTGAGCCAGCTGCTCGCGAATTTGCTCAATACTCTTATTGATGTTTTCAGTACGCATGCGAACTTCAAACCACATTGACCGTGGTAAATCACTGAGGTACTCCTCAGTCACTTTGCTGCCAGACTTCAGGCCATTGGGTCCACCTTCTGCAAGCTTGCCGGTCACCAGTTTGGCAATACGGTCATAGGCATCAGACTCAACAATGCGAAACTGGTCGCTCATATCTTTCTGTACTGCAACGATCTGTTCATTCTCAATCGCCTGTGTACGCAGATCTTTCTCTACACCGTCACGGGTAAAAACCTGTACATCGATGACCGTCCCGCTACCGGAGGGCATACGTAGCGAGGTATCTTTCACATCAGAGGCCTTCTCACCAAAGATGGCCCTGAGCAGTTTTTCTTCCGGTGTCAGCTGTGTTTCACCTTTAGGCGTAACCTTGCCAACCAGAATATCACCGGCATTGACTTCCGCACCGATGTAGACAATACCGGACTCGTCAAGTTTGGATAAAGCTGCCTCACCTACGTTAGGGATATCGCGAGTAATCTCTTCTGAACCCAGTTTAATGTCACGCGCGACGGATGTTCTCTCTTCGATATGAATACTGGTAAACAGGTCTTTCTCCACCACACGCTCTGAGATCAGAATAGAATCCTCAAAGTTGTATCCATTCCACGGCATGAAGGCGATAAGGATATTCTGCCCCAGCGCCAGTTCACCGAGATCAGTGGAGGGCCCATCAGCCAGGACATCACCGTTTGCTATCAGATCGCCGACTTTGACCAACGGGCGCTGGTTAACGGTCGTATTCTGATTCGAACGCGAATACTTGACCAGATTGTAGATGTCTACACCGGAATCGCCATCAGAGGCTTCGTTGTCATTCACCCGCACAACAATACGGCTTGAATCGACTGAATCCACTACGCCGCCACGTCGGGCCACCACTGTCACACCGGAGTCTATTGCTACAGTCCGCTCCATGCCGGTGCCTACTAATGGTTTCTCGCTACGAATAACAGGCACTGCCTGACGCTGCATGTTTGAGCCCATTAACGCACGATTGGCATCATCGTGTTCGAGAAAAGGAATCAATGAGGCGGCAACCGACACAATCTGCGAGGGTGCCACGTCGATGTAGGACACATCGCCCTGGTTCGCCAGCGTAAATTCGTTACGGTAACGACAGGAGATCAACTTATCGAGGAATTTACCGTTCTTGTCTGTCCTGGCGTTGGCCTGGGCAATGACGAAGTTACCTTCCTCAATGGCTGACAGATAGACGATCTCATCCTTTACACGATTATTTTCTACCTTGCGGTAGGGTGTCTCCAGGAAACCATAATCGTTGGTGCGGGCATAGATTGCCAGCGAATTGATGAGGCCAATATTTGGCCCTTCCGGTGTTTCAATTGGGCATACACGGCCATAATGGGTCGGGTGTACGTCACGCACTTCAAAACCAGCACGTTCACGTGTCAGACCACCCGGACCCAATGCAGAAACACGTCGTTTATGCGTAATTTCAGAAAGCGGATTAGTTTGATCCATAAACTGTGAAAGCTGACTGGAGCCAAAGAACTCTTTTACTACGGCAGAAACCGGCTTGGCATTAATCAGATCCTGTGGGGTCAGCCCTTCGGATTCAACCATACTGAGACGATCTTTAACAGCACGTTCAACACGTACCAGGCCAATACGGAACTGGTTTTCAACCAGCTCACCAACTGAACGCACACGACGGTTACCGAGGTTATCGATGTCATCGGTTTTGCCCTTGCCGTTTTTCAGGTCGACCAGAGTAGTCAGCACCTCAACAATGTCTTCTCTGCTGAGTACACCATCGCCAACATCGGAGTCTCTCAGTAAGCGTCGATTGAATTTCATCCGGCCGACGGCAGAAAGATCATAGCGGTCAGGATTGAAGAACAGATTCTCAAACAGATTCTGCGAGGCGTCCTTCGTCGGTGGCTCACCAGGACGCATCATACGATAAATCTCCACCTGACCTTCCAACTTGGTCCGGCTGGCATCGACGCGCATAGTCTCAGAGATAAATGCACCACGATCCAGATCATTGGTAAACAGTGTCTTGATCTCTTTAGTCCCGTGCTTACGGAAGACTTCCAGCATATCTTCTGTAATGACGGAATTCGCCTCAAACAGAATTTCACCGGTATCCGGGTCGATAAAATCTTCAGCCATCGTACGACCAAAGAAATATTCATCCGGTACCGGTAATGACTTAATGCGGGCCTTAGTCAGTTCACGGATATGACGCGCAGTGATGCGCTGCCCCGCTTCTACAATGACACCACCCTTAGGTGTTTTAATATCAAAAAATAAATCCTGGCCACGCAGACGTTCCGGCACCAGCGCCATCTTGATATCATTTTTGGTCAACTTGAAGGTATCTGTCTCAAAGAAAATAGCAAGAATTTCCTGTGAACTATAGCCAAGAGCTCGTAGCAGGACTGTCGCGGGAAGCTTACGGCGACGATCAATACGGACATAAACCAAATCCTTGGGATCGAACTCAAAATCCAGCCAGGATCCACGGTAGGGGATCACACGGGCTGAAAAGAGCAACTTGCCGGATGAATGGGTCTTACCACCGTCATCGCCAAAGAACACACCGGGTGAACGATGCAGCTGTGACACGATGACACGTTCAGTCCCGTTAATAACAAAGGAACCGGTATCTGTCATCAAAGGGATTTCACCCAGATAGACCTCCTGCTCACGTACATCACGAATAGTACGATTGGACTTCTTGCTTTCCTTGTCATAAATAACAAGACGCAGGGTAACCCTGATCGGCGCAGAGTAAATCTGGCCGCGCTGCTGGCATTCCTTAACATCGAAGACAGGCGTACACAGACGATACTTCACGAACTCCAGGTGGACATCGCTATTATAACTTATGACCGGAAAAACCGAATTAAAAGCGGCCTGAAGACCCCTGTTAAGGCGATCATCCGGATCCGTAGCCGTTTGCAGGAATTTGTAGTAAGACTCTTTCTGGGTCGTTAACAAATCCGGCGTCTCGAGTATGCTCGGGCGTTTGCTAAAACTGTTCCGGATTCGTTTTTTTTCTGCAAAGGAGTAAGCCATTTATCGTCCTCGATATAGTTTGACAAAATCTAATCGGGTACCACATACTATTGTTGTTTCCAGCAATGCGGCGCCCTTACAAACAGCTAAAGGCCGGTGGCTTTCGCCACCAGCCTGTAAACTGATATCCGTAACCAGTGTAGTGAGCAAAAAGCTTACTTAAGCTCGACGCTTGCGCCAGCTTCTTCAAGCTGCTTTTTCAGTTCTTCAGCTTCCGCTTTTTCAGCACCTTCTTTCACTGGCGTTGGAGCAGATTCAACCAGGCCCTTGGCCTCTTTCAGACCAAGACCGGTTGCAGTACGTACGGCTTTAATGACAGAGACCTTGTTGTCACCAAAACTTGTAAGAATGACGTCGAAGTCAGTCTTCTCTTCATCCGCGCCACCTGCATCAGCATCGCTGGTAGCTGGGGCTGCTGCAACAGCCGCCGCAGCTGTTACACCGAATTTTTCTTCCATTTCTGTAATCATCTCGGAGAGGTCCAGTACAGACATCTCTGCGATTGCGTCAATAATTTTCTGTTTAGTTAGTGCCATTTTGAAATCTCCTGATTTCTTAAAAAAATAAATGTATTTATAGACCTTATTAGGTGCCCTGTTTAACTGTCTTTGCTATCACGAACAGCAGCAAGTGTGCGGACAAAAGTTCCAGGGATCGCGTTGAGTGTCGCAACAAAGGTCTGAACAGGCGCCTGCATCGTGCCCATCAGTTTTGCCAGTAACTCTTCCCGTCCAGGAAGCTTCGCCAGTGCGGTAATTTCACCTTCACTTAGTATTTTGCCTGACATTGCACCGATCTTGATGACCAGCTCATCATTGTCTTTAGCAAAATTCTTCAATACCTTTGCGCAGGCTACCGGATCTTCCGATATTGCATAGGCCAGTGGTCCGGCCATGTGCTCCTGCAGGCATTCAAAGGATGAACCATCAACTGCACGCTTTGCCAGCGAGTTCTTGACCACACGAATGTAAACGCCAGATTCTCGCGCACTATTGCGCAATTCCGTCATCGCTGTAACAGTCAAACCTCGATACTCAGCCAGTATTGTCGCCTGAGCGTCATTTAGAATTTTTGACACTTCGGCGACAACTGTCTTTTTCTCGTCGATGTTGAGACTCATAGTGAGTACAAGCTCCATTTTGTGGCACCCGATAACAGGAGATCCTGATGTCGGGGAAACCATCTGCGCAGGTAATTAAGCCAATATGCAGTAATACATAGCTGGCCCCTGCGGTCTTTGACAATCCGGTATAAGACGAGGTCTTTTACCGGCCCTATCAACCGCCAGTCCTAATTATTAAAAATCCTGAAAATCAATAATCTTAGACTTGCGGCCTGATACTAACAGCACCAGATTCTTTTACAACACTCTACTTAAGCACTAAGGATGCCCGGTCTACACGAACACCCGGCCCCATAGTGCTAGAAACTGTCAAATGTTTGATGTACTGTCCTTTTGCTGAAGAAGGCTTTGCCTTGTTCAATGCTTCCAGTAATGTATTGATATTCTCAATCAGTGCATCGGTAGCAAAAGTGGCTTTACCAACCGAACAATGAATAATGCCGGCTTTATCATTACGAAACTGTACCTGACCCGCCTTGGCATTGCTGACGGCCTTGCCGACATCCGCCGAGACAGTTCCAACCTTCGGGTTGGGCATTAGACCACGCGGCCCGAGCACTGGACCCAGGGCACCGACGACACGCATAGCATCCGGCGCAGCAATCACAACATCAAAATCAAGATCACCTTTCTTCATCGTCTCAGCAAGATCATCCATACCAATTACATCAGCACCGGCGGCTTTGGCTGCATCAGCCTGCTCACCGTCAGCAAACACGGCAATACGGACAGTTTTACCTGTGCCCTGAGGCATGACCGTTGCACCGCGAACGTTCTGATCAGATTTTCGCGCATCAATACCAAGATTGATCGCAACATCGATAGATTCTTCAAACTTTGCCGTAGCGCATTCTTTCAGTAAGTTGAGTGCCTCATCCAGTGCGTGTTCCTTACCCAGTGTCAGTTTTTCATCGATAGCCTGGCGACGTTTGCTTGTCTTCTTTGCCATCTCAAACTTCCTCCGTCTCAATTCCCATGCTTCGGGCGCTGCCGGCAATGATACGAACAGCATTGTCCATATCATGCGCGTTCAGGTCTGCCATTTTAGCCGTGGCAATTTCTTCCAGCTGTGCACGACTTACCTTGCCGACTTTATTCATGTGTGGGCGGTCCGAACCACTCTTGATACCAGCGGCCTTCTTCAACAAAACAGATGCGGGAGGCGTCTTCCTGATAAAGCTGAATGTCTTGTCAGAAAATACGGTAATAATAACCGGCACCGGCATACCCTGCTCCATACCCTGGGTTTCTGCGTTAAATGCCTTGCAGAATTCCATGATATTCAGACCATGTTGGCCCAGTGCAGGGCCTACAGGTGGGCTTGGATTTGCCTGTCCTGCAGGAACCTGCAGCTTTATGTAGGCATCTATCTTCTTTGCCATTGTTTCAATACTCCATTTTCGGGTACAGGCGCCTTTCAGCTCCCCGGTTTAACAAGCTCTACAGCTCTATATCCCTAGCCAGTCTAGCTTTTCTCTACCTGACTAAAATCAAGTTCTACCGGTGTTGAACGACCAAAAATGGACACTGCAACACGCATTTTGTTCTTTTCGTAGTTCACGTCTTCTACCGTACCGTTGAAATCAAGAAATGGACCATCGATAACGCGAACCATTTCGCCGGCCACAAATGAAAATTTCGGTTTCGGCTTTTCCGTACTGTCCTGCATACGGCCAACGATTGCATCAACCTCAGCCTGGGTAATCGGTGTCGGTTCATTACCCGATCCGCCGATAAAACCAGACACCTTAGGCACATTCTTGACCAAATGCCAGGTATCGTCATTCATTTCCATTTCTACCAGCACATAGCCCGGAAAGAACTTACGTTCTGTGGTGCGTTTCTTACCGCCTCGGTCCAGCTCCACCACATCCTCAGTCGGCACCAGGATTTCACCAAACAGATCACCCATACCGGCACGCTCTATGTGCTCCTTCAAGGATGAGACGACACGCTTCTCAAAGCCCGAAAACGCATGAACTACATACCATTTCTTCGACACCGACGTTCTCCTTAACTGGTCAGTTTACTTAATGCAGCGACCAACCCCATATCAATCAGCCACAGGACAAAGCCAACGATAACCACCATCACGACTACGATCATCGTGGTCTGGATAGTTTCGCGCCTTGTCGGCCAGACAACCTTACGCACTTCCCGGTCAGCGGCCCGAATAAAGGTCCACGCTGCCTGCCCCGGCTCGCTCCACAAAGCGACAGCGAGAGAAGCAATAACCGCTGCCACAACTACCAGCACACGCAACAGGTCAGAATAATCCACCAGTACGTAATAGGCCACCACACCGCTAGCTGCCAACAAGACAGCGAGTATCAGTTTAATTCTATTCAACCAATCCATATTTCCTGCCGATAATTCTGGCAGGCCAGGAGGGAATCGAACCCCCAACCTGCGGTTTTGGAGACCGCCGCTCTGCCAATTGAGCTACTGGCCTATAAGTTTCCATAAATAATAAATACAAATCCAGACGCCAAAACCCACACAGCCTAAACTGTGCGGGTTTCTCTGAACGGATAAGTTGTTTTATTCGATAATCTTCGATACTACACCGGCGCCGACGGTACGGCCACCTTCACGTACTGCAAAACGCAGACCTTCATCCATTGCAATCGGGGCAATCAGACTGACAATAA
>JAADJE010000098.1 GCA_013150915.1 Gammaproteobacteria bacterium | reverse complement strand
CATTCTTTTTTATCGCGTAACTTGCCTTTACCCTCGCCGAATCGTTCGGCAAATTCCTGCCAGGCTTTGATGTATTGACGTTCGTAATAGGCTTCAAATTCTTTTTTGATATCTGCCAGACGACTGGCATCATCGCTGGCTGCTTCCAGCTCGATTAAAAAATCAACCAGAAATTCATGGCCTTGCAGGGTGTAGGCAGGTTCCACAACAGGCGAGCCTTCAAGGTCACGACTACCTGCCCAGAATTGCTCAAGGGTGACAGGGTCAAAGCCCTGACTGTTCGCCCATGCAATGATCCAGCTGTAGTCTCCATAAGTGCGCTTGATCAATTGCAGGAGCGCGTCCTGCAGTGTGCCGCTTTCTTCTGCAAGGCGGGCAGGCGATTGCGTCTGACGAAGATAGGTGATGTAAAGGTCATTAAAAAGCAGGGCGGTATCGCGGTTAAAACTGTTATTGGCGACCAACAGATATTCATGGGAAATAGCAGGTTTGTCGTCAAGCGAGACTTCGGGGTTACCCTGCATGCGTGTCTTGATCAGGTTAATCCGTCGAATCAAACCACCGGCCATGTCGCTGGTAACCTCTGGCTCCAGCATGGCAATGGTTTTTTTGAGGGGGTTGTCCAGTGTAGCAAGGACTTGTTGACTGAATTGTTCATTGTAGGCAGTAACCAGTTTTTCAAGTTGTTCAGACCGGGAAAAACGGCCAGGCCAGGGAATTATCCACGAGTCTTCCTCGTTGCCCAGTTCGAGGATCAGGTCGCGCAGATTACTCAGGGCATAAACCTGTTCATTAATCCCTTTCTGCTGGAGATCAATCGAGCTGTAAACAGATTGAATTTCTTTCAGGCGGGCGTGATCACTGGTGAACAGTACCGTCAGCGCAATAAAGGCAAACAGAGTCAGGCCTCCGCCAATACTCAGGCTGTATTGCAAGGCTGCCCGACGCAGACGTGCAGCACTGGGCAGGGTATCCAACAGACCGCGGTCAGCAGGCATGACGCGGGTAAACAGCTGTTGTAAAAACATGCCGTGATCGCGCGCTGTTGTGCTGCCATCACGCGCAGCAATATTCTGTTGGCTGGAACTGAAATAAAGTCCCCGGAATTTGGGGGTATCCTGATAGGGGTTTTCTTTCAATGCCGCTTTGATAAAGGCATGCAGACCGGTGCGTAATTTTTCCATGTTACGGGGCAGGGTGAGCAGGGAGTCATCGACATTCTGACTGCGTTCCAGCATCAGCAAACGCAGATCCTTCATGCGGTCCAGTACGCTGTCCAGCGCCTGGTCCAGAACGGTATGGATGTCGCCACCTTGCTCTTCCTTGAGGAAACCCATGGGCTGTAACAAGGATTTTTCCGGCACATAACCACACCAGTCAGAAAACCCATCAATCAGGTCACACTTGGTGACCATCAAATAGATAGGGACATGAACCTCAAGTTTTTCCATCAGTTCATTAACGGAGGCACGTACCTGACGGCCTTCTTCCATCAGGGAGTCTTCATTGTTATTGAGCAAACGATCAGCAGAAACTACCACCACGAGCCCGTTGATAGGTTCTTTTTGCTTGTGGCGTGCCAGCATGCCAAGCAGCGTTGACCATTCTTTACGATCGCGAGTTTCATCATCCGGCACGGCATAACGACCCGCAGTATCGATAACGATAGCTTCTTCGTATAGCCACCAGGCGAGGTTGAGCGTAGAACCTTCAGTTTGTTTGGGTAAATCAATTTCGGGCAGCAGCAGTTTGGCATTTTTCAGCGCGGTACTTTTCCCTGAACGGGGTTTGCCAATCACCATATACCAGGGCAATACATAAAGTGGATTGCCTTTCAGTTTGAGTTGAGACTTTTTAAGTGTGGTAACTGCTTTGGACCAACCGCGACGGAGTTCTTTCAACAGTTGGGAGTCATTCATGCCCAGGTCCGATTGTTCGTCGGCTGCCCCCTGGTTCAGAATGCGATTAACTTGTGCTTTGGCGCGCATCCGAATGATTAATTTCCGGATAATAATAATGAAAAGCCAGATGCCAAAAATCACGGCAAGAGCGTAAACCCCTTCCAGAATGGGCCGGCCAAGCAAAATCGTCACACCGATAACGATGCCTGAAATCAGTGCGATAATGACTAACCACATTAAAAACTTGAGCGTTTTTTTCCACATAATAACTAAATCACAACTTTTTAGAATTTAACGGTTGAAATAATCGCATCAAGCTGACTATCTATCATGAAATGATAAATGACCACTGTCGTTAAAAAGACGCCTAGTGGTATACCAATGATGGCGGGCAAAATATTCAATCTGGGTATAAAACTGCTTTTGCCACTCAATGCTGCTTCGCCCCAGGCGAGAGGGAAAAGAATGGTTTTATCGATGTTGCCTTTGGCTTCATCGGGCAGTAACACACCCAGATTAAAGGCCTTTATTTCTTCGTATTTTGGACGATCATCAAGGTTGAAGTATTTTCCCTTGAAACCCAAACCAAGGCATAGCGAAAATACCTCGCGGACCTCTTTGTCCGGCCCGTGTTTACTTAATTTGTTCAAGTGATCATAAAACTCTGCACCAATATTGGTTGTGTCGAAATATTTGCGTTGCAGGGGCATTTTTTGCCATGCGGACTTGTTTGGCCAGGATGAACACAAGAGGACTTCATCAATAAAAGCAACAACCGCAAACTTGCCAGCATTAAACGTATCGGTATTGTGGCCTGCATTGTTGGCCAGAATTTCTGCATCACTTAAAAGCTTTAAATACGTTTCGTGTAATTCATCATATGATGGATTACCCGAAACAATACGATCAGACAGGGCCCGGGTGAACAAAAGCGTATCTATATAGCAGTCAACAAGCCGCATTTCTTATCTCCTGACAACCACTAATTCAACGGAAACATCTTCAGGGGCATCTTCCCACAGCAGGGCGATATCACGATGACGTTCAATGGATGCCCATTGCTCATCATGAACATCCAGACGCACATAGGCCGTTGACGGGCGGCGAGGCAGCTCTGAAGGCGGGGTTGCGATGCTGATAATGCCTACTCCCGGCAAGGATCGTTCTACCAGTGTTTGCACGGTCTCGCGTGAGGCAAGTTTGGCTGATGTTAATAATGACTGTTGGGCATCCTCAAAACGTTGTTGAGTACTGACCATTAAATAAAAATCATAACGTGATTCAAAAAATTCAGGGGGTACGGCTGTTGTGTAGCACGTGCCATCAAACGCCATGTCGACCAGGTATTGCGGCCCCACGGTAATTTGATTGAGCAGATGTGAAATGAGTGTATGTACTGCCTGAAAACACTCGCCAAGTTCGGAGTGATTGTAGGCAGGTACCAGACGTTCACCCGAGCTTGTTTCTCCCAGCATATTAACACTGTCAGTAAATGTGCTTATTTCTCCGATCAGTTCCCGTAATACGCCATAGACATGCCAGGGATGCTGGGTTCCATCTTCAGTGCCGTGAAAAAGCCTGGGGATATAACGGCTCAGTGAACGCAGGGCGAGAATATAACGCATTAATGTTGCGTCGTATTTATTGGTTTCCTTGCCGGGGGTGTTGTAACCACTCAGTTGCATTGCACGGCCGGTGATCTCGTCGCGAATTTCCTTGATCAGACTCAACAGTTCAGGTGCCGCGCTCAGGCTGACAACCGGTGCGCTAAAGGTCTTGTCATAAACAATAGCATCACCTTCACGAATAACGCGAGCGACAGGGATAAGCAAAAATTGATCCATGTCATCTTTTTCGGTTTCCCAGACTATCTGCACGACATGGGTGAGATATTTCACATGGGCAACAGGGCTTTCTTTATAAATGTCTTTCGTGTCCTGGGGATTGGACAAGGTCAGATAACGGCTTTTTATCCTGGAAGCATCAGCCAGGTTATCAACCGTTGTAACATTATTTTCATGAGGATTGAGTTTTCGCAATCCGAGATAAATAGTGAACGGCTTGTCGGTCTCAACCCAGGCTTCGTCAAAAGAACGACTGGAAACGATGCCATTGTCAGGGAGTGTGACATAGGTACCGTCCTGAAACAGGAAGCTGCCATTTTCGATTTCACAGGTACGATGCTGAAGCGAAGTTTTCACCAGCTCCATGCTGCATACACCCCAAAAATGGGGTTGCAGGTGTTGCTGATAGGGCGCCAGCAATGAACGATGATATAAATCAGATTGCTGAAAATGTTGTGGTTGCAGGAATAGTCCCTGATGCCAGAATATTGGTTTTAAACCATCCACAGTATGTAACCCCTCGAAAATTTATGGCGCTTTGTCTACAGGTTCTTCAGGTTTTTTACGTTTTTTTTCTTTGATGCCAGATCTGCCCAGAGGCTTTGCTACCATCATTTGTTTGGTGCTGTCGCGCCCCAGATTGATGTTTAAATATAAATCGTCGGGATTGGCTTTGGCCTCATCAGCGATGAGCTTGATGGCCGCCAGACTGTTTTCAACCAGCCCCCGTTTGCTGGCTTTAACCGGAATCGGGAATAACCCGACATCATGGGTCGGGGTGAGTCTGAAATAGCCACTTATCATACCAACATACCGGGCAGTTTCAGCCCGATTCAGTACGATACTTTTGCGTTCCCCGGGTTGTACGGTAATGCGGGTAAAATGGACGATCGTATCGTCAATCTTGCCTTTTCTTAACAGTTCTACAGCACCTTCATGAGTGGCGCCAAGACCTGAAAATGTATTTGGATCACTCAGCTGATAGATGCCAACTGCCAGGGCATGGGGCCGACCATTATATGCATTCAGGTCTGCCGGCGCCCTGAATTCCAGATAAATGGCCCGGTCCTTGAATTTCCATTCTTCCGGGGCGACTTCCAGTTTGTCTGGCTGTGATGCACAGGCAGCAAGCAACAGTACGGCCATAGCAAGGGCAATACGCTGAAAAGCGATTATATTTGTCATTGTGTATATACGTTCAGTCAATATTTCAACCAGGCCGGTCAGGGCCTGGTTGAAAGCATTGATCGAATGGACTAGCTGCCGCCCGGGCCAATGCGCCAGTCATCGGAGCCTTCGGTGCCCGCGATTTCATGTGTCCAGGTGATCGTGCTGTAACTGAAAGACACTTCTTCCAGGTGGGTGAAGTGCGCCTGGGTCGGGTCCTGGCAGTTGGGCATGATTGACTTTATGTCGACCACAACCGCACCTTCCAGAAGTTGTGTGAAATAGTGTTCTGCCGCACCTTCGGACGATGTGCGATACCAGCTGATTTCACAGTTGAGGCTTTCACCCGTGACCAGTGCCTGGTAAAGCAGAGGAGACGATTTATCAAACACTTTGGTGATTTTCAAAGGCTGATGTACGCGCAACCCGGAAGGTTGTCCGCTTTGCTGGTCACGGGGAATAATGATGTTGTGTTCAAAGGCCTGAACAATAAACTGGTCTTCATGACCTTCCTGATACAGACTGCCGACACTGTCTTCCGAGAGTGCCCCTTCGGTAATCATTCCCTGAGTGACGCCTTCAACAGACATATACGCGGGTATTGGCATTATGGTCTCCTTTAATTAATGGACTAAAGCCTG
>JAADJE010000008.1 GCA_013150915.1 Gammaproteobacteria bacterium | reverse complement strand
ACCAGGTTACCCAGTTGTGGAGACATATCGGGTTTACCATCCTGAAAGGCAAGGAAGACAAAACGTTCGGGAAGAATATTTGCCGAAGGTGGCTGTGACCAGGCATGTAGCTTGGTTTCCAGCTCCTCCGTCTTTTTGAAAATGACAAAACTCACACGCACAGTCGTCTCATTACGCGTCAACCCTGCCGGTGGCTGGTCTTTGATGTTAGCGGGCTTATACTCCTTGAGCAGAATTATTGCCCGCTCCTCGCTAACCACTGTGCGTAGATCCCTCCAAGCTTGATCAAGGCGTACACTATCCTTGTCGGCCTGCCATACTGCTTGCCAGTATGCGATTGTAGCGCTTAGTTCTGGTTCAGCGAGCGCATCTTCTGTGCCGATGGTTAGAATGATTTCCCCCTCGGTCTTTTCAGGTTCATTAGCCAGATTGACCGGAACATAATTGCCATTACTGATCAGCCAATAAGCCCGTCCAGGGCCATGTGCTGAGGCCAGCGATCGCCATGCGCCACGATTACCCCCTACATCCTTACCTGCTTTCCAGCGAGCCAACCAATAAGCTTTTGCATTACGTACTTCCGTATTGGACAAATCGCTTTCAAAACTGTTTATTGCTATTTCATCGGGAAAAACACGCACCCATAATTGATCAACTACCTCACCGTGGCGCTCAATTTTTTTAAAGCGCGTCTCCAGGCGCAAGGGAAATAAAAGTATCGGACAATCATCTTTCAGGGACTCAATATTTTCGACAGGGTTGGTGAATTTCACATAAGCGCTCAGCTTAGCCCATTCATTTTTCGCTGCCTCGGCATAAGCCGTTTTACCTGCATTCACCGCTTGGATAAATTCGACTTCAGACTTCTTGAACGCCGCCAGGCGCTCATCGCCATCACGAGCATCCGCTCGAATTTCACGTAACAGCTGATCTTTATTGCGCCTGTGATTAACCGTCTTTTGTCGAGCTGTTTTAAGTGCAATGCGCTTGTTTTCGCTGACTAGAACGGCGTCATTAACTTGAACCTGAAAATCTAAAAAACTCATATTAACCCTCGACTGTATTGTCACATTTGTCCGGTAACATCTCGGCAGCATGTATACCAATTAACACCGGAACCTGGTATAGGATATACGCCAGTTCGGCAGCATTGGTGTTGCTTTTCCATTGCAGATGGGAATCTTCCAATTGTTGTTGTTCCCTCTCCTTATTATCACCGGCAGGAGGTGCGCCCGGTGCCGGTACACTAATCGTACGTGTCCCGGTTATGGATAAGAATTTACCAGCAGTCACATTCTCTACAACATGGGACCAGGCCAGATCATTCCAGGAATCCAGTGTCGTTTCACTCATATCACTGGCATCACCAGGGACATCCAGACCGAAACGTGGTTCACCGGAGCGCTCCTTGATGACAAAGAACCAGCCGGCTTTGTCTTCATCATTTTCACCGCTACCACCCTTAGCCTCCTTGACATTCAGGTCAAAACCAAAGAAATAGATGTCCGGCTCAACCTTGGCTTCATACAAAGGTGTTTTGATGACGACTTTCTCGAACTCGCTATTATCAAAATCGCGGGCTTTGGTGAGTACACGATTCCCCTCATCATCTGTCGCCCATTTGGCGCGATGTGCGTAGACCTCTGCTGTTGGATATTTTTTCAATAACTCACCACGAACGACTAAAACCACCTCTTCTTCTTTGTCACCACCCTGCTCACGATGATCATGGTCGCCTAGGTCAGAACGCCTTGACCAACGATGTATTGGTGGGATATCCCGTAGTTTCTCCTTCAAGACATCTTCATCCAGGCCCTCCTTGTTCAGGTAACTGCTAACATCCCAGAACTGACGGAAATAACTGCCGCGCTGATCGGTTGGATATTCACGCCACAACAGTTCGCGTGAAAACTCATGATTGATGCCTACCATATATGATTCAATAAAGCGTTGGTTGGTCTCCAGTATAGTAATGGAGTTTTGTTCAATCAAATTTATATTCGGAACAAAATGATCTGCCGATAAATCCAGCAATGGCTTATACATCGGCACATCAATCTCTGGATAGGCCATGGCCTCGACAAATTTCTCAACCAGCGCATTCACAAGACGTGGCGGAAGATTGATATGACCTAAAACATAACGTGGAATGGTTACTACCGGATCAATGCTGGTAGTAATATCATTTACTATCAGCGGAATATTCAGTGCCGTGTAAACCGGTGGCTCACCTGCCGCAACGCTACGCTGTACAAAATCATAGTTATCACGCAACGCCTTTTTGTATCGTTTTCCCTCAGGACTATCCACGACACCAACTTGCGGCACAAAGGGGTCGTTAAATTCAGTGACCCGAAAATCCGGACTACCGGGTAGATCATCAACTGACTCTGGTGTTTGTTGTTCAGGCAAAATTCCTTCTGCTTTCTTAATTTTTTTGGTTAATCTTCGCAGTGCTAAAAATACTGTAACTGTGGCCACCGCAACGGTAGCAGTGGCTGAAAACAAAGTTGAACCAACAAGCCCCGTAATCAGCAACAACAAGATAATGATAATTGCCAAAAATAAGGGAAGATATTGCAACCACGAATAGCGCGATAATAAATCCAGCAGTACACTGGGTACATTGGCCGGTTTGACTGTATCAACCAGATCATTGTGTGTCACCAACTCATCTGGTACTTCGCGCGGTGGTGCCGGATCTACATCACCCTCGTTTACTCGGGTGATAAAATTATCCTGGCGTCGCTGAGCATCAAATGACAAACGCCTAATCATGCGACCGCGTGGTCGAATAATGCGTCGCATCGGTGCTGAAATCAGGGCCTGCGGTACACGACTGTTTTTGACAGTATGAGACACGGTTACCCCATCAGAAAGAATGCGCGTTTGTATCGGAGTGGTTATCTTGAGATATTTTTCAAGGGCGACACCTGCCCTGGGGAGAATATTTTTTGTGTACCATACCCTGGATGTAAAACTGGCCAGTTTTGCCCAACGTAAACGACGGTTAGCTTCCAGCACGTCCCCGACCTGTTCCCAGGCAGCATTCATATATTCTTCTTGTTTATCCTGAACCACATTTGTGCCAAAATTTGCTGATGTGCGCCAACGTGGATCCAGATTCAGATCATGTACCCAGTTTTCATTGTTACTTACAAGAGATCCATCGGATTTATTTAATAGACGCGAAGTCAATGCATGCCAGCGTCCATATAAGGGCGGTGTAATTAGAGGATCTGGATCATCCAGATTTTCATCCTCAATCACCAGCCCCGAATCGTTATGGGCATCGACGGTGGTTTTGCTGGTGTATTCATCAGCCAAATTGATAAAGGCTGAAAGTTGTTGCTGGAACGGGTGGGGATAACTGTCATACCACTGATCATAATTTCGATATTCAGTGGTCTCTTCCTCATTCAAGCAGGCACTCGGCACCTGCAGCGCACCACCAAGACGTAGAATACCCTTCAGGCGATCGTCATCAATGCCATCAATATTCGACCCAGGGTTCTGCATATCCATATCACGCAGTCCAACCCGACTATCCGCCAGTTTAGGTTCTAATAAACGTACCAAATATTCAAAGTCACCCACTGTGGCAGTACGAAAGTACCAGCGATGGTAATAGGGGAAGCTCTTTGCTTCCTGTCGACCACCGTAGTCACTCCAGGCAATCGTATTTGCACCGAACCCGGAAACGGTACTGGGATCAATACCCAACCCCGCGAGACGGCCTGATTCAAATGTTGGAATTAAAAAAGCATGATAAGGCGTATTTTCACCTAATTTGCGCGGACTCATAATACGTGAATAAGCCAAGTCGGGATTGTCGTTCAGCGTATTTTTGAACTGCCCAATAAAAGCAGCTTCATCGGTAGAGATCGGATTACCATCGGAGCCAACTATATTTTTATTGACATGAACATGCGCCCAGGCCCATAAGTCTTCCTCCTTGGGAAAGACGGTACTCGCATCCGCTGTATCTTTCAGCGTAAGGTAATTTAATGGTCGATTAAGGATATTCTTGCCATCATCAAATTCATCTTCACTCAGCACCACCAAAGCGAGCCAAGGGGTAAGGCGGGCGCCAACCACGGCACTCGGTGTATAACGCCAAGGAAAATCTTCATCGTAAAAGTCAATATGTGGCAGATAATTGGGTTCAAAATTGGTAATCCAATTACGGGGTTCGGTTTTTATAATCGCCTTGGGATCAATGCCAATAATGTCACCCGGCCCATAGATTTCGATCTCTTTTTCTACGCTCTCCGAGCCGGGATCAGTCAACCCTGAACCAGTCACATTTAATGTGACGGTAATTTTCCCACGTTTGGCATTCGCATCCGCAGGGGCCACCACCTTATTAGCGAGCCCCTGCCTCAGCAAGGGTAAAAAAGAATAAGTTCCGATTTCGTCTCTCATGCTGCCCTCTGCATTTCTACTTGCGGAATAACATGTAACTCTTTTTTCAGATTGGCATCACCAGCAATCTGTTGATTCATGAACTCCTGCGCCTGTACCTGGCTGCTAAAATCCATGGCATCTTCACTAAATGCCGTGTTGTTTTTATTAATGGCAACGGTATAAAAAATCTTTCCTACTTCTACTTTATCAGCAAAGGGTTTGAGATTTTTCTGCTGCTTATGCGACAGCACGGACTGTGACACGACATTGCCATTGAGAAACAAGCTGAACAATGAACCAGACCAGGCAAAGAATGAGCTGATTAAACGCCTGAACTGGGTATCGATGATAATTTTCTCGTAACGCACCACACGTTTAACTGCTGTTGGAGCACGGTATTGTTCACCAGCCACAGCCAGTTCGACACCCCCCTTCATCGGTTCAAAGGATTTAGCATTCAGTAATTCACTATCTGATTTGGCAAAATACTGTCCCACTGCGAAGGACTCTTCAATCTTGCCTTTCTCATCTATCCCTGTGGTACTTACAGTCACATCGAATTTATTGGCATCAGCAGGTTTTTGATTGCCCACTTTATCAAGGGTCATCCCCAGCGGTACGCTGCGTTGACTTATTTTCAGACTCCCGATCGGATGCAGGATCAAATCAGTTGCACCTTGTTCGAAACTGCGCAGTGTCACCAGCAACTGGTTGTTAGCCGGTAGCACTGCCTGCCAGTTCTCCAGCTTCTGGAACTCATCCATTAATAGTGGCATGACACTGATGGGTGGCAGCGTGGTTTCCGCTTCGTTGCCCCAGGTATGACTGAAATCCACATCGATATCGAAAAATAACAACGATATAGAACCGGTGCCCTCTACTTTCCAGGGAGTGGGTCCTTCCAGAGAGCCCCGCATGCGCACACTAAACAGACCGATACCAAACACTTTGACCGATAACGAAGCAGAGATACTGATAATGAAATAGAACGGTGAAAAGCGAAATAGCGCATCGAAGGCCAGGTGGCCGTCAATATTGAATGCACTGACACCGAAATAAATTTCTACCTTGGCACCAAACTGTACAGAATTCGATGTGACCGCAAAATACGCTTCGACCCGGATACGCGCAAAATCTGTGTTTAGAATACTAATAGCAATGCGGGCAATACCACCGAATG
>JAADJE010000100.1:30326-31800 GCA_013150915.1 Gammaproteobacteria bacterium | reverse complement strand
GAAACTCTGTCAATAGGCATTAGTATTTTTTTCGGTTAACTGAATAACCAAAAATAAATCAAAAACGGGTCAAGCCTATATTACAATGTAAAAGATCGATCAGTTGTAAGGTGAACGAATAATTCGCAATCGAAATAATCGATAACTCAACCTTTATACATAGCCAAATAGGCTTGACCTAATTAATTTTATCTTCCTTAGCTAAACCTCTAACACTTTCATGAAGTGGGTCAGGTAGCCTTAAACTGATAGTGCTCTTGGTAAACCTCCTATATTTTGAAGAGGCTCTTGCGGGGTGATTGCCCTTACTTGTTATGCCGCTTTTTCTTTGTTTATATCCCACCCAGGGAACACTAAAACCGCAGGGTGGCACTTTAATGCCCTTGCAAGTACTTTTGCTCTTTCAACGCCAAGATTTATCTTGTCATGTTCCATTGCAGATAAAGTAGATTGAGGAATACCTGTCATTGAAGCTAGTTCATTTTGACTTAATCCCTGTAGTTCACGAAGAATTCGTACAGACTCTCCTATTGATACTCCTACTCTATTTTTAGATTCTTTATAGTCTTTCATATTACCTTCTCCTGTAATCATGAGCTGTAACTTTGACTACTTTTACATAAAGCTCTTCGTTCCCAATTTTATAAATGATTCGATATTGAATATTAAGACGGGACGAACGGTAACCTTTCCATCTACCCTGTAATGGCTCGTCATTAAAACCTTTTATCTGTTTTAGCCCGGCAGGGCCAGATATAACAATAATATCCTTCCATTTTTCATACCTTTTAAGAATATCAGTAGGCAATGAATTTAGTTGCTTTATTGCTGTTTTATGTTCGTATATTGCCCACATACCAAATACAGTATATATACCATATTTAATATGTCAACCTTTTAGGCATAACCGTTGAGCTAAGCGGCGTGTTCACGCGTTCGGTGGAGGCCGTAGGCTGGAATGAACTTGAGCGTCTTGTATGACGATTTCAATGTTCATAGCCTTTTTGCTATTACGACTTCCGATGGAACACCATAAGACACAATGACCGAGTCATGAATAATATGCCATTTATCACTTTGCAAGTATCCAGATAATTCTATTGGGTGGCACCCACCTACAATAGATGGCTTTAATTTATATAGACTATTCCAGATAATCTCTACAATATGTGAAATAAGTGAAACTCCATGCGTCAAACTGGCAAGGCACAAGTAACCCCCTGGCAAGAGTATTCTGTACGCCTCGTTTAGCAAGGTTATTTTGTCTTTTTCAGCAAGCAGGTCCAGCACATATGTAGAAATAAATCGATCTGCAGATTGATCTGGGATATCTATTCTGGGTTCTCCTTCATTTTTATAGCATTTTGAACGATCCGAATACTGCTTTAGATTTTTTTGGCAAAGGGTGACCATTGTTTGACTAATATCCACACCTAAGTAATGGCAGTTATTGGATAAAATATTTTTCAATAAC
>JAADJE010000100.1:0-30316 GCA_013150915.1 Gammaproteobacteria bacterium | reverse complement strand
CCGTTCCACAACCAAACTCTACGATGTTTTTTGCTTCACCAAAATTACCTTGCTTGATCAGGTCGTTAATTGGAGATTCTTCGTAGAATTGCTTGTCCTGCTTTCTGCCGAACGAGTCATAGAATCTTTGTACTTCATTGTATGTAAGCATTTTCTTGCTTTGCCTAATACGTGTTTTTCACGTCCGCTTAAGTTACTTGTATGAATTAATACTTTCAATGTGCCTGCATTTTGGAAATTCACTACACGCCCAAAACTCTTTACCAACATTCTTACCTTTCTTTGCAGTCCTTTTAATCAGCAGGGATGAACATTTAGGGCATCTTTTATCAACCGTCTTTGTTGAACTCTCTGTTTTATTCACCGTCTCTTTTTGTAATTCTTTTTCTGGTTGAATACTAGGTATGTATGGAATGATAGTTTTTTGAATATCAGTAATATTGTATGTTGATTTTGCGGTAATTTGGATAAGAGGCACACTTGCTGCTTTACACGCACCTTCTAAAAATATATCTCTATCTTTTCTTTTTTTAGAATTATGGGAACTGTCATTTAATTCTACTGCACACAATATAGAAAGATCATTTTTGTTACACAACAAATAATCAAAGTGTTTTCCTGATATTTTATTAAATGCTTTTTGCCAGTCACTACGTGACATTCCTTTATTTGGGGTAATTGCATCAGCCACACGAACTTTGCCAAATATTTTTACTTTTTCACCTACTGCTTGGTCAAGAACACCAAGAAAAAATCGCTCAGCTGGTGAGAATAGAACGTCTTGTCTTCGATAGGGATAGTCAGCAGTTGAAATTCCTTTGTTTTTTGAAAGTACTAATACAATTATCGAAATTATTACTATTGCGATAATAAATATTATGATCCAGGTCATTGGTTTTTCCTTTTATGCATAAGCTCATAGCCTTTGACTGCCGTGCAAAGCATGACAGTTAAATGTCTGTTGGACTTTGCCGCCCATCAAGCATACACACTCTATATAAAGGGGATTGTATTTTAGCGGTGGCCTAATTCGCTGTTCATCAGGCAAGTATGGGATCTTTTTCTTCCCAGACATTGCACAGTATATTTCGACATCCTCTTCCATTGTCTATTCATTATGGTGCTTTCCTGTCAGTTTAAGGTATTTTCTGGCCACTGACCATAACGACCTAACAGGCAGCCCAGTGCCTGCTCATCAACCCAACATTTTCGCTTCCATGCAGATCAATAATCATCGTCATCCAGGTGCAAACGAATACCTCGACGCAATCGGTGCAAGAAGATAGGTCGGCAACAGATTCCCTTGTTCGCATTTCGGGCAGGATGTCCATGTCGGCACACACGATTTCACGTACTCTTCACCGCTGTCATCCCTAAGCGACCACCCAGTCGTTTAGGGTCTGCAGCAAAAGCCCGCATTTCATCTTTGCATGATTGGTCACTCCGATGTATCCACAACCATGATCTATACCCATGTATTAAATAAGCCAGGCGTTACTGTCACCAGTCCTTTTGATATGCTCTCGATCACGGCTGTTTCATCACTTTGAAAGAAAAAGGGAATACCCAGGCATATTTATTCAAAGTAATAAGCATTTAAGTAGATTTTAATTTCTGAATTCTATTTCTACAACTGGCCATAAACTGAGTTTAACGCCAGGAAACAAATAATAAAGAAATAACAGCTTTTTAGTATCATATACTTGGAAAATACCAGTACATGAAAGCAACAACACATACTGACGAGAAAAAACACACACTATCAAACATAGAAAATGACAAAACACCCACTACAAGGCTGCACCCTGGTCGTCACCCGCCCCACAGGCCAGGCTGATAATCTCATCCATGCACTCGAAAGTGCAGGCGCAACAGTGGTCCATTACCCCGTAATAAAAATCGCCGCTATACCCGAGCAGGAGAAACTGCTAGAACTAGCAAAACAGCTGAACACCTACGATATGGCTATCTTCATCAGCCGTAATGCAGTGATCTATGGCACCGCCCTGTTACAGCAAGCGGACTGGCCACAGAACACGGAAATTGCTGCCATCGGTAACGGGACAGCACAGCAATTACAAAGCATGGGCTACAAAACTGATATTATTTCCAGCACAACGGCTAATTCTGAAGGCCTGTTATCTGAGCCTGCAATGAATTCAGTGAAAGGAAAGCGCATACTAATTTTCCGCGGTAAGGGCGGTAAGGAAAAGCTCGCTGAAGCCCTTCGTACACGGGGTGCACAGATTGATTATTTTGAGTGTTATGAACGCCACCGCCCGCAGGTAAATACGAAAATACTCCGCCGACTATGGGACAGGAATTCCTTAAACGGTATCATCCTCACCAGTGCGGAAGGCCTGAAAAACCTCTACCAGATGGTAAACAAAAACGATCTGCCACGACTAAATACCACGCCCTTATATGTTATTTCATCTACAATGGTGGAACTGTGTGGCAAACTGGGGTACAAATTAACGCCAGTACTGATGCCTTCCGCACAGGATGAAGATGTACTTGAATCTGTGACAGTACATTGTGCTGCAAAAATGACCTGATGTACGAACCAGCCAAAAACTGACGACATGAGCAAAACTAAAAACAGCAAAATTGATATGGATAACAGTGACGGCGGCGAAAGCATGCCAGTCGATACAATCGATGATTCGAGTGACGGGTTGCAGGCAGGCAGTGATGATAACAACCCCACAAAACCTCTGAAGGCAAGGAAGGGCGGCATCGGTCTGATGATTGCCATTCTTCTGTCACTCACAGCCCTGGCAGCCAGCGGATACCTTTTCCTGTCGCAAAATAGCCAATCTCAGCAAATCGCTTCCAGAATCAGTGCCCTCGAAAGCTCTCTGAAGACGCTTGGCACCGATCTGAAAAATAACCAGCAGCAACAGCAACAAATGCTTGAACGCCAGGCAGCCGAGACGCGATCAATAAAAAAATCGATGACCCGACTGTTTGTACGTGTTGAAAATACCCAGCAGACATGGTCCGTTGAAGAGGTGAATCAACTGCTGCAGCTTGCCGTTGATCAGCTGGCACTTGCAGGAAATATAGACGGTGCACTAACGGCTCTCAGCATTGCGGACCGACGTATCGTAGACGGCGGCGACCCCGAACTGCAGCCGGTGCGTAAGCAGATTGCCAGCGACATTGCCAGTCTGCAACAGATAGACCGTATAGACCTGGCAGGAACCCTCAACCGACTACGTGCTGTCGAGCAGGCCGTTGATCAACTGCCTATGGACAATCAGGCGGCCATGATAGCTAAGCCTGAATCAGCAATCAGTAGCAATGAACCTGCTTCTATCTGGCAGCAGCTCGTACAGGACATGTCCAGCCTGGTGAGGATACGTCGCATCGATCAGCCCGAGACACCACTGCTGCCACCTGAACAAAATTATTTTTTGCGTGAGAACATCAAGGCCCTACTTATGAGCGCCCGTCTCGCCCTGCTGCAAAATGATACGCTCATTTACCGAAGCAGCCTGCAGCAGGCACAGAAATGGTTGAATAAATATTTCGACAGCTCGAGCCAAAAGACCCAATGGATACTCACTGAACTGGAAAATCTCACCGCTATTGATCCTGCTCCACCGCTCCCCGACATCAGCGACTCGCTCAGTAGTCTGCGGGCAATCACCGAAGGTAAACAGAAGTAATGCGTTTTCTGATCTTCATTTTTCTCGCCCTGTCTGCCGGTATCGGTCTGACTATGCTGGCTGACAATCCCGGTTATGTCCTAATCAGTCGACAACCCTGGTCGATTGAAACCTCGTTGATAATATTCATCCTTGGCCTGCTGGCTATTTTCGTCCTTTTTTATCTCTTACTTCGCCTGCTTGATAATCTGCTTAGTACACCGTCTAGACTGCGACGCTGGCAGGCTCAGCATAACCGTAATCAGGCCGCTGAAGACACGCACAAGGGAATTACAGAGATGATCATCGGTCACTGGCCTCAAGCTGAAAAACTCCTGACAAGGAGACTGGCAAATAGCACGCAACCTGAGATCAACCTGCTTGGTGCCGCCTGGATTGCCCAGCAAACCAATAATCACAAAAAACGTGATGACTGTATCAGTGAAGCAACCGCCCTCGCCGCTTCTGCCGTCGAAGGTTCTTTAACAGCAGTCGGGCTGGTTCAATGCCAATTGCTGGAACAGGCAGGTGAAATCGAGAAGGCCCTTGACACAGCCCGTAAGCTCCTCCAGCAAACACCGGCAAACCCTGCCGTCATACGTAGCTTGATCAGACTACTCAAGACAGCTAAACAATGGCAGGAACTTCTGGACACACTTGCTGCTGTGAATCGATACCATGTACTTACAGAAAAAGAGTTACAGACCCTGCAGTCACTGGCAGCAACCAGATTACTGGCAGGCAGCAGTAATGACGACGAGCTCGACAAAAACTGGAAAATGCTGCACAAAAAACTTCGCAAAAAAACCGATATCATCGCGGCTTACTGCCACGCCCTGATAGAGTCAGGGAGGCATCGTGAAGCTGAAACCCTGATTCGCAGTACCCTGAAGCGGGAATGGTCTGACGAGCTGGTAGAAATCTACGGCCTGCTTAAAACTGAAAATCCTGGCGCACAACTGAAACAGGCTGAGTCATGGCTCAGTGATCATCCGACAGAGACTCCGCTGATGCTTTGCATGGGCCGGCTGGCTATAAAAAGTCAATTATGGGGCATGGCACAGAGCTACCTCGAACTGGCAGTACAGAACGGGGATAGCCATGAAGCTGCGCTGGAACTTGGCTGGTTATTTGAGTCACTTGGTGAAACGGATGCAGCTATCCATGCCTACAAAACCGGGCTTGAAAAGAGTCTTGGTAATCGTACTCAGGATTTTACAGTACCGGTGCAATCACGCATGGAACCCAAAAGCGTTAACCCGATAAGCCCTGAAGTAGAAATAAACACCGATCATGAAACTCGCTCACCGTCATTGGCCTATTCAAGTGAGTCAAAATAGAGTCATCCCTGCTCGCCGGGATCCCCTGAGGCCGAGATGACCCACACGGCATATCTGCCGCTGCTGGGGCACCCCACGGTGAGATTTTACTGATAGTGTGGGGCATGCTGCATACGTCAGCCAGCCACTTTTTTTCGGGTAGGAAGCAGAGCAATGTCTGCAGTACGAAGCCGGCATTCCATCTTTTATTACCCAAACTACTAGAAAAAGTGACCGTTTGAGGGATAACATCTTGTAGCCTAGAAAAAGTGACCGTTTGAGGGATAACATCTTGTAGCAACCCGTAGAATGTGCCATTTTTACCCTAAACAGGCAGAAAACCACGCGCAACTCTTAATAAACTACTTTAAGTTTGGAACGGAACTAGCATAATTTCTTGTAATTTTCTGTAACAGAATCTATAGTTACGGTTCCAGGAGAAGTATAACCAAAGGGGCATCAGATGACTAAGCATGGACTTATCGATGATTTTGAGGCTTACAGTGAGTGGCGTAAGCAGGTCAGAAATGTCATAAAAAAATACCGTGATATCGCCAAAGCTGAAGATCTCACTAATGCCCACAGCGAACAGCGTCTTAATCAGATTATCAGTACACTGAATGATGACAAACTCTATATAGCCTTTGTCGCCGAATTCTCGCGCGGAAAATCCGAGCTGATTAACGCGATATTCTTCGCCACCCTGGGTAAACGTGTACTGCCCTCCAGTGCTGGTCGAACAACCATGTGTCCCAGTGAATTGATGTACGACAATGATTTTGAACCGTCAATTCGCCTGTTACCGATTGATACACGCTCTACCGGTACCAGCATCCAGGAATATAAAAGCATGCCGGAGGAATGGAATGACTATCCACTGGATATCGATTCTGCTGAGCAGATCGCCGAAGTGCTGAAACATATTACCGAGGTCAATACCGTCAAACCGGAACATGCCATGAATCTCGGACTACACATTACCAGCGATGAGGGCCACGAAGACGGCCTGCACGTTGATGAAAATGGTGAGGTGGAAATTCCACGCTGGCGGCATGCCATTATCAATTTTCCACATCCTCTGCTGGATAAAGGTCTGGTTATACTTGACACGCCAGGCCTGAATGCACTTGGCGCAGAACCTGAACTAACGCTTAACATGCTCGCCAGCGCACACGGCGTGATGTTCATCCTGGCTGCAGACACCGGTGTGACAAAATCTGACCTGGCCGTCTGGAGAGACCATATAATTATGGGCGAATTAACAAGCAGGGCAAAAGGCCGCCTCGTCATTCTGAACAAAATCGATGTGCTGTGGGATGATCTACGTGGCCAGGATGAGATCTCTGATGAAATAAAGCGTCAGGTTAAGGAAACAGCAAAAATACTCAATATCGATGACAGCATGATTTTCCCGGTTTCAGCTCAAAAAGCGCTGACGGCCAAAATCCGAAACAAGAACAAGCTGCTTAACAAGAGCCGTATACTCGAACTGGAAGGCGCTCTTTCTGACATGCTGATCCCTGCCAAGCGAGATATCGTGACGGATACGGTTAAACGCGATATGGCAGATATGGACAAGTCCATCAAAATGGTCATTCAACAGCGGCTTTCTGGTGTGGGTGAACACATCGCTGAACTGGACGGCCTCAGCAGTAAAAATACTGAAGTCATTGAAAACATGCTCCTTAAAGTTAAGAACGACAAGGAACACCTGGAGCGCAGCCTGCAACGTTTTCAAGCTACCCGCAGCATCTTCACCCGACAAACCGTCGCGCTGTATCAATATCTTGATCCCAAGGCAATGGAGGCTACGATTGCCAATACCCGCAAAAATATGAAGATTAGCTTTACCAGCCGTGGTATCAAAAAAGCCATGACAAGATTCTTCGCTTCAGTCTATGAAGCATTTAACGCTGCAGCTGAACAATCGAATGAGATCAAGGAACTGATGCAGGGAGTCTATTCCCAGTTTCAGGAAGAACATGGCCTGGTGAACATCAGACCCGGCGGCTATGCGACCAGGAAGTACTTACGTGAAATAAAACGTCTCGAGCAAAGCAGTGAACGCTTTGTAAAAACAACTTCGCTTGTAATGCTTGACCAGGGCGTGATAACCGACCGCTTCTTTGATTCCGTTTCGTCAAGAATCAGACAGATTTTCCAGAAAGCCAATAAAGATGCCGACAACTGGCTGAAGACTATCATGTCACCAATGGAAGCACAGATCAGAGAACACCAGATTCAACTGCGACGTCGGCTCGAAAGTATTAAACGTATTCACAAGGCGACCGACACCCTTGATGACCGCCTGGCAGAATTAAAGTATGTCAGAGATGGCATAATTGAACAGGGCAACAAGATTAAACACATCAATCGCAAGATGGAAGAAATTCTGGCGAAAGAAGAAGACAATCAGGAATCATCCAAGGCCTCGGCTTAAACCGTAAACCATAAAACTGTCTACTGGCCGTGCAATAATTTCCGTGCTACAGGCACAGCTGTCTCAGTCCTTACCTCGGCACTGCCCGACCTGCGCGGATCACTCGCGGCCTGTGTACTGCCATCTTTGTTATTTCTAAGTACCGCCTGCATATTGCCGTAGCTATTCTTTCGCTCCTTCAGCACATAACCCAGCCTGCTCAGACCGGATTGTTCAGTCTCTGTCAGTGCTGCAGGTTCAAACTGTACCACGTCAGGAAAATATTGATGGTGGTAGCGCCCTTGAGCCAACCAGTCATTGATACTGCCTTTACCATCGAGGTAATCCAGCACAGCTAAAAGAACCATCGTGATGATACGGCTACCGCCCGGTGTCCCGAGTATCAGTACGCTGTCACCCTTTTCTACAAAGCTGGGGGTCATACTGGATAGGGGGCGTTTCCCCGGGGCTATCGCATTGGCGCTGGATCCAATCAAGCCGTAGACATTGGCCACCCCGGGACGGGCTGAAAAATCATCCATTTCATCATTCAACACAACACCTGTGCCGGCAGCAACCATCCCTGATCCAAATGGATAATTGATACTGAGCGTTGCAGACACTCTGTTACCCTGCTGATCGATGACAGAAAAATGTGTTGTATCCAGCCCCTCAAATCTCGGCTTATCCGCCAGGAATTCTGAGGGGGTTGCCTTATCGGTAATGAGTGATCTTAATCGATCTGCGTGCACCATTGAGGTAAGCCTTGTTTGGTCAAGCGATATAACATCTGTATCACCAAGATAATCAGCACGATCTTTGTAGGCCAGTCTCATTGCCTCAATAATCTTCTGCTTTCGTTGTACTGGGGAGAGGGAGTCCAGGTCGAAGCCAGATAAAATATTCAGCATTTCAAGCAATACTATACCGCCGGAAGAAGGTAAAGCGGCAGAGACTATCCGTGCACCACGATAGCTACCGATGACAGGCTTTCGTTCGAGCACCCGGTAATCATCGAGATCAGACTGTGTCCAGATACCCCCTGCCTGTGTAATAGCTTGCAGCAGCCTTTTTGCTGTCTCACCTTTATAAAATCCGTCTCGCCCTCCGATTGCCAGTCTACGTAATGTAGAAGCCAGATCGGATTGTTTAATCAGGGCACCCGGCTCAAGCCGTAAATTTTTATTTGTTAGAAATATTTTTTTTGCTGCGGCATTCAGATAAGGTCGACGAAACTTGAGTAATTGTAAATACCTGGGGTAGGCAGCAAACCCCTGCTCGGCAATACGAATTGCCGGTTTCAGGGATTGACGTAGCGGCAAACGACCATATGTTGTTGCCAGACGTACCAGTGCAGCCGGCAGACCCGGTATCGCAACTGCCAATGCTCCGTTGAGTGATAAGCCGGGCACAACCTTGCCCTGCTTATCCAGATACATTGTTTGTGTTGCCGCAGCAGGTGCCTTTTCCCGTCCATCCAGCATAACCTGAAAACCATCACGGGCACGATACAGTAACCAGAAACCGCCTCCCCCCAAACCGGATGCCATCGGTTCAACCACTGCCAGGGTAGCCGAAATAGCAACTGCAGCATCGAAAGCATTTCCACCCTGTTCAACGATTTCAAATCCCGCTGATGTTGCCAATGGGTGAGCGCTGGCAATACCAACCTGGCCATTCTCTTGCTGAGCAAACAAAAGCGTCGAAAAGAAAAAAGAAATGAACCCGCCTGACAGGATGGCCGCGAGACGTAATGGCATCTTAGAACCGAGCCAGAATCAGCGTATCGAGAATATTCAGAATCGCGGTTAAATCAAGCTTCATGCATAGCTTTATACTTAGCCATCAGCTGTTCCTCTGTCTCTTCGTGATCAGGATCCTTGGGGATACAGTCAACCGGACAGACCTCTACACACTGTGGGGTATCATAATGACCGACGCACTCTGTGCACTTATTAGGATCGATCTCATAGATTTCCTCACCCTGGGTAATCGCCTCATTCGGGCATTCGGGTTCACAAACATCACAGTTGATACATTCATCGGTAATATATAATGCCATGACTCTCTACTCACAAAAGATAAAAACAAATGCGACATCAGTGGACTCACTGACATCACAAGAGCAGCAACAAGCGGTGATTTTAACATTCTAGCCTGAATGCACACAGAAAAAATTGATTTAACGCAAAAACAGAAAGGTTAATTTTTTTGGGTTGTAGGTCTTGGGTCATGGGTCGTAAGTCCTGGGTCGCAAATCAAAGCCGTTGCGATTTTTATGTTTATATCTTTTGACCCATAACCCATGACTTACGACCGCCGACTTCTAACTATGGCGCAGCCGAATAAGCCCGTTTCAAAGCCTGCATCACCTGAGGCGGTACGAACTCGCTAACATCACCACCCAGCGAAGCAACTTCCTTTATCAATGCTGATGACAGGAAAGCATAACTCTCAGACGGCGTTAAGAATGTGGTTTCAATGCCGGGATCCAGGTGCCTGTTCATGGCCGCCAGCTGGAACTCATATTCAAAATCCGATACCGCTCGAAGGCCACGAAGAATGGTATCGGCCTGTTGTTCTCGAGCGCAAGCCATGAGTAGATTGTTAAACCCAATAATTCGCACATTGTCGAAACCGGAGGCTACCTCTTTCAGCATCACCACCCTTTCCTCAAGTGTAAACAAGGGTGATTTATCCCGATTTTCCGCCACGGCTACAACGACTTTATCAAACAATTTTGCAGCACGACGTATCAGGTCGATGTGCCCAAAGGTTGCCGGGTCAAAGGTGCCGGGGTAAATTGCAGTAGCCATAATGTCGATCCTCTACTCGTCTTGCAAATTATTGGAGGCCAGAAAATATGCAATCTGACTCGCCTGTTTGCGCTTAATATATTGCCAGTCTGGTGGCAATTTTACCTCGCCCAGCTCACGCTCTGCCTCGATATAGATTAACGCCTTTCGTGCCAGGCAAGCCTGTTCATCCAGCAGTCGCAATATCTGCTGCAGCATACCGTACCTGTAGGGTGGATCAAGGAAGACTATATCCCATTCACCATCGGCTTGCCTGACAAAACGGCGGGCATCCATTGTATAAACTTTTGCTTTACTGCCTAAGCGAGTAAGGTTTTTTTGCAGTAAGTGGGCACTGATACGGTCTGACTCAACAAAGGTGACTTCTGCCGCACCGCGGGAGAGTGCTTCAACGCCCAGTGCCCCGCTACCGGCATAGAGATCGAGACAACGTGCTCCAGCAATATCATAGGCCAGCCAGTTAAACAGTGTCTCGCGGATATTTCCGGGAGTGGGCCGCAGTTGCTGCGAAGTGGAGGGAAATTCAAGTTTTCTACCACGCCAGTCGCCACCGATGATCCTTATCTGACTGGTCTTCATTGGGCACCATTTGGCACGGCCTGCGAAAACGAATGTAGATACGAATTCATTCACACAATACCGTATAGACTGTCCAGGGTAAAAATATTTAGCTGTCTTGTACGAATTTTTCGCACCTACATATCTACCCCTGCACCAACGATTACCGTGACAGGATTTTCTGACCCCAATACCGACTGCAGGGCATCGGTCACGGTTTTCCTGTTCAGTGCGTTTACCCGATCAATATAGGTATCCAGGTAATCAACCGGTAGAGAATAAAACCCAATAGAGGCCAGCGTGCCGACAAGCTTTTTGTTGGAATCAATAGTTAATGGGAATCCGCCGGTAATATTCTTTTTTGCCAGAGTCAGTTCTTTCTCCGTTGGGCCCGTTTTGAGGAATTTATCGATAACCTCTTTACTGACTGTTAGCGCTTCCTCAAGTTTTTTATTTTTAGTTGCCAGGGCCGCAATGAAAGTTCCTGTCTGCTGCATCGGCAGAAAATAGCTGTATGCACCGTAACTTAATCCACGTTTATCGCGGATTTCATCCATCAAGCGTGACTGGAAACCACCCCCTCCTAAACTATAATTACCGACCTTAAGTGCAAGATAACGCGGATCATCGCGTTTAATTCCCAGGTATCCTGTCATAATATGTGTCTGTGTAGAGGGGAATTCTATACGGTATTCGCCCGCCTTTATGGGCACGACATCAGGCAATCTGCCTGCCGGCCTGCCTTTTTTTAAAGACCGGGTTAACCGTTTAACCAGTTGTTTTGCCTTCTCCAGGCTAAGATCACCAACCACTGCAATCACCATATTACTGGCCACATAGTACTGCTTATAAAAATTCTGTAAATCTGCCCTACGGATAGATTGAATGCTCTCATGCGTGCCTGATGGGTGATTTGCGTAGGGGTGATCACCATAGAGCAACTCATAGAGTCTGCGCTTGGCAACCGTAGCGGGTTGCTGCAGGCTATGGTCCAGCGACTGCAATGAACGTGCTTTCTCTCTTTCCAGGTTCTTTTCAGGAAATTTTGGATCAGCAATCACTTTTGCCAACAACTCGACTACCGGCTCAAGGTATTCCTTTTCCGACAGGCTACGCAAACTGACGATTGCCATATCTCTGAGACTACTGGTACCCACTTCTGCCCCTCTATCTTCAAAACCTTCAGCAACCGCCTTGCTGTCCAGATCAGCGCTTCCTTCCAACAACATATCACTGGTCAGCATCGCCAGGCCCTGTTTATCTGCAGGCTCGTGAGCACTGGCGGCGTTAAAGACCACATTTATATCGACCATCGGTAACGCGTGGGTCTCTATAAAGTAAGCGCGTGCACCGTTGTCAGTCACCCAATGCTCAATTTTTGGTGCCGCTGAAGCAAGAACGGGGAAAACCAATAGCAGAATAAAAAGTTCAACGGCTTTAATCCGGGATTCCTTAGTTCGCATTCTGCTGCTCCTTACTTGCTGGCGTTATTGTCGGCTTACCTTTAGCTATAGGCTGAGGATCCAGTACTGCCACTGTCATATTTTCTGGTAGAAAATACTTTTTAGCGACAGCCATTATCTGTCCGGCCGTAACGGCACGCAGTCTTTTTACATGATTTTCAGTCAAGCGCCAGTCGTTAAGCGTGGTCTCCAGAAGACCCAGCTTCATCCCCTGATAGAACACGGAGTCGCGTTCGTAGACGTTGGCGGCGATCACCTGTGCTTTAACTCTCTGCAGTTCCTTATCACTAACCGGTTTCTCCTTGAGCTGTTCAAGTTGCTCGAGAATCGCTTTTTCCAGTTGTGCGATGCCTGTCCCGCGGGCCGGGTTACCGTCGATAAGAAAGTACCCTGCAAGCCGCACAAATGGATCGTATGAAGTGCTAACGGTTGTGGCAACCTGCTGCCCGCGAATGAGCTGATCTGCAAAACGCGCCGCACTGCCACCATCCAGAATAGCTGACAATAGCTCAAGGGCATAGGGTTCCCAGTCGTGCTCTGGTTTGTCAGCAACAGCCGGGACATGAAAACCAAGTATAATATACGGCAGGTTGGCCGGAGCCTTAACGGTAATTCTTTTTGTGGCCACCTGCTTTGCTACTTTAAATTGTTGCGGCACTTCAACCTTTGAGCTTTTTATTGGTCCGTAATATTTTTTCGCCATAGAGATTACTTCATCCGGGTCAACATCACCTACCACGACCAGTATGGCATTCGCCGGTGAATAATAGCGTTGATACCACTTCTGTAGATCGCGAACGTCTAGTTTTTTTAGATCACGCATCCAGCCAATGACGGGTCTACCGTAAGGGTGCCCCGGAAAAGCGGCTTCGTTAAATTTTTCATATACCTTACTTTCCGGTTTATCTTCGGTACGCATACGACGCTCTTCGATGACCACCTGCAATTCTTTAGCGAACTCTTTCTCATCCAGCAGTATTCCTCGCATGCGGTCTGACTCAAGCGCCATGCTTATGGGCAGACGGCTTTTCTCTAGTGTCTGAAAATAGGCGGTGTAATCTCTACCTGTAAAGGCGTTATCCCGGCCACCGTTTTCAGCAATAATTCGATTGAACTCACCTTTACCGTGGCGTTTTGTGCCCTTAAACATCATATGCTCAAGTACATGAGAGACACCGGTTATACCCTCCGGCTCATAACTACTCCCAATTCGATACCAGACCTGAGCCACAACCACTGGCGCCCGGTGATCCTGTTTGATCAATATCTTCATCCCGTTATCCAGCACTGCCTCTGTCACATTGGGATCCTCAGATGCAGCAGCGGCGGAAGCGTATAATGCTATAAATATGATTACAAAATAATTCGCGACTCTTTTCAGGGATTGTCCTGTCATTACTATTTCCTTAAAATAAATCAATATAGTCAGTGTGAAACACTCTTTTGACCTTCATTCAGCATTACCGGGAATGGTACGATATAGGGCACCACTATTAATTCTGGATAGATCAGAGATTGTATCCCAAATCGTTCATATCAAGGCAAGAATCGCCCGTAATAGCCAGGCTATTGCGAAGATTCTTAACGCAGAGAGAGACAATTTGAGATGCAAGATGAATATTCATGGATTAATAGTGGTGCCCTGTGTATTCGGAGGATCGTATCATAGACAATAACAAGCCCAAATTGTTCTCGCGTTTACGCAGCAGTCTGTCACGCACACGGCAATCGTTGTCAGGCGGTCTCTCTGGTCTGTTTGGTGCGGGAAAAAAGATTGACCAGCAAACACTGGACGAACTGGAAGAGTTGCTTATTCTGGCCGATGTCGGCGTAGAAACCAGTACGAAAATCATGCATGCGCTGAATGACATTATCCGCCGCAAACACATTACGAATACTGAGGCGCTTTATCCTGCCCTGGAAGAAGTCATCCTTGGAATCATGCAGCCGGTTGAGGCACCACTTGAGATTCCTGAGACCATAAAACCATTTGTTATTCTGGTGGTCGGCGTTAACGGTGCAGGTAAAACCACGTCCGTCGGCAAGATTACCGCACAACTGGTACAACAGGGCAAGTCAGTCCTGCTTGCAGCAGGAGACACCTTCCGCGCAGCAGCCAGTGAACAGTTAAAAATTTGGGGCGAGCGCAACCAGGTGCATGTCGTCGCCCAGCAACCGGGTGCGGATGCCGCTGCCGTTGTTCACGATGCCCTGGAATCGGCCGTCTCACGTGACAGCGATATTGTCATTATCGATACCGCAGGACGCCAGCACACATCCAGCGACCTGATGCAGGAACTGGAAAAAATCTACCGTATAACCGGTAAAAAAATAGCCAGAGCACCCCATGAAGTCCTGCTTGTGCTCGATGCCGGTATCGGCCAAAACGCTATCTATCAACTGCAAGGTTTTAATAAATGTGTCAATGTCACCGGCCTTTGCCTGACGAAGCTCGACGGCACGGCAAAGGGTGGTGTCGTTATTGCTATTGCTGAGCAGACAAAACTGCCCATTCGCTATATAGGAATTGGTGAAGGGATTGATGATCTACGCCAGTTCAACGCCAGGGATTTTGTCCGCGCCCTGTTCAATCACAATCCGCCTCATGCTGATTGAATTCAGCAAGGTTTCAAAGCGCTACCCGGAAGGGCATGAAGCCCTGCGTAATGTCTCTTTTGTAGTAGATAAAGGTGAAATGGTCTTCCTTACCGGACATTCGGGTGCTGGTAAAAGCACACTGTTACGGCTGGTTACCCTGATAGAACACGCGACCAACGGACAGGTTGTCGTAAACGGACAAAATTTGGGGCGTCTCAAGCGGCGCACCATCCCCTATTTCAGACGCCAGATTGGGATGGTTTTTCAGGATCACAAATTACTTCATAATCTCAGTGTCTTCGACAATGTTGCCCTGCCCTTAATCGTCAGCGGCTTCCACCCTCGCGACCTGCGTCGCCGGGTTCATGCTGCACTGGATAAAGTCGGCTTACTAAACCGTGACCGTGCTAAACCCATCACACTATCCGGGGGGGAACAACAACGTGTCGGCATAGCCCGAGCAGTGGTTAACCGGCCCAGTCTACTGGTGGCAGATGAACCAACGGGGAATCTTGATTCTGGCCTTTCAGATGAAATTTTCGACCTGTTTCATGACTTTAATTATCATGGTGTAACGGTACTGGTCGCCACGCATGACCTGCGTCATATTAAACGTCTTGGCAAGCGCAGCCTGACCCTGGCGGATGGCTACATGACTCAACAGACAGATACAGCACAACCATGATCGTCTGGCTTACACGACACCTACAGACTCTGATCGGCTCGCTTGGCGACCTGAGCCGTAACTCATTTTCAAGTATTCTAAGTATCTCGGTAATTGGCATTGCGCTGGCACTGCCAGGCGCTATGTTTGCCGCACTGGAAAATATCCATAAATTTACGGCTGAGTTTGAACACGGCGCAAAAATCTCACTCTTCCTCGCACCTGAAGTCAGCATCATGCAGGCAAAAGACCTGCAACAATCTCTTGCACAGCACGGCGATATAAAATACGTCGAAATAATCACCCCAGATCAGGCAATGGAAGAATTTAAGTTAAGATCAGGCCTGAAAGATGCGTTGAATTCCCTGTCCGAAAACCCTTTGCCGGTGGTATTACTGGTCTACCCTGAAGACAAGGTGGCACGCTCGCCAGAAAAACTGGCAGGACTCATTAATGAACTGGGAAAACTAGAACCGGTGGAACTGTCGCAGTTTGATCTCGAATGGATAAAACGATTGACTGCGTTACTGGAGCTTGCTACCCGTGCTGTCTGGGTTATCGCCATTATCCTGGGCCTGGGCGTTTTCCTGGTTATCGGCAACACGATACGTCTGGCAATCGTAAACCGGCAGGAGGAAATTCGCATCATTAAACTAATCGGTGGCACAGACGCCTTTGTACGCCGCTCCTTCCTCTATTCTGGCATGCTGCAGGGTCTTTTCGGCGGTCTGCTTGCCCTGTTGGTAATCTTCCTGCTTTTTTCCTTTATCAGCAAGCCCGCCAGCTCTTTATCATCCATGTACGGTATCCGTTTCGCCCTGGATCCCCTACAACTCCTGCCCTCATTGATATTAACCGGCAGCGGTGCACTGCTTGGCTGGTTGTCGGCAAGAATTACCGTAGGTGTTTACCTCAGACAGTTTGAGCCGGGGAAACAACAACTCTAAGGTTTATGGGCAGTTTTATTAATTAAGCCGGTATAGTGCGGTTTTCTTTAATCTTTCATTTCGAAACTTTCCTCTTGAAAACACCTAAAATCAATAACTTATAATAATAAAAACGATTGAACTTTTGTGGGATTTGGCACTCAAACGTTCTGAGTGCTAAAATAGAGGCATTACTTGCTTTGGGAGGTTATCCTATGCTGAAGACACTACCAATCATTTCGGGTGTATCGGTCGATGCCGGCCTGTCAACTTTTCTCCAAACTGTCAATGCAGCGCCCATGTTGACTGCCGATGAAGAAAAGTCACTGGCTACACGGTATCGCAATGAAGAAGATCTGGATGCTGCACGGCAGCTGATCTTTTCACATATGCGTTTCGTTGTTCGTACGGCCAGGGGCTTTACCGGATACGGACTACCGCTGGCTGACCTGATCCAGGAAGGCAACATCGGCCTGATGAAGGCCGTAAAAAATTATGATCCAGATCGCGGCGTCCGCCTGGTATCGTTTGCCATGCACTGGATTCGCTCGGAGATTTATGACTATGTGTTGAAAAACTGGCGCATCGTTAAAGTTGCCACTACCAAGGCACAGCGCAAACTGTTTTTCAACTTGCGTAAAAGCCGAAAACGCCTGGGTTGGATGAACCAGAACGATGTAAAAACTCTATCTGACAACCTTGATGTACCTGAAATAACAGTGCTGGAAATGGAATCACGCATGAGTGGCACCGATGTCGCTTTCGATATGGGCACAGATACCGATGATGATACCGCCTATATTGCACCCGCTGGCTATCTTGCAGACAATCGCTACAATCCAGAGAGCCTGTATGAAAAGGATACGACCACCAGCAGAAATCACGAAAAACTGGGTGCCGCACTGGCACAACTTGATGAGCGTAGTCAGGACATCGTCCAACAACGCTGGTTGAACCCAGATAACAAAAAGGCCACACTGACTGAGCTGGCTGAAAAGTACGAGGTTTCAGCTGAACGCATTCGTCAGATTGAGAAAAAGGCATTTACCCTGATGAAAGGTGAACTGGTAGCCTAGATCAGAAACCATCACACGCAACCGAATAGAACCCGAGTTTCTCGGGGACAGTGTGACTGTTTCAGTTTCTTTTCACTGGTATAGCGCCCCAGGCATCAAGCAAACCCTAATTTGGTATACTGTCCTCGGAATGGCAAATAACGAACGGGGGAGATGCCCTAAAACTTTGACCCTTGAGCTTTAAACGTTGAACTTAGCGCTACTTCATCAACCCAGTCACTTCTATCTTCAGTAGATTTTCCGAGTTATACCGATTTCGTAATACCAGACGGTAGGCATTGGGAACGGCTTTATAATAAATAATTTCATAATTCTGTAGTACCGCATCATCTGGCGGCAGCAGTTTGTTCAGTTCGGTATAATTTGGAAATCCGCCATGTTGCTTATAATACTTACTCAACTGGCTTCGAACATCATGCGTCACCTCTTGCTCATTGTTGCTTCGTGCCGAAGCCAGTATTCTTGACTGCGAAAGAGCACCTTTTAAGGCAGTAATTTCATCACTGCGTCGCTGATCTGTGCTGAACTGTTCAGTTAACCTCTGGAGAATCTTCTCTGCCTCTTCTGGTCTGCCCAATACAAGTAGCTCTCTGGACTGCAACATGGGCATAGCATATTCGAGCTCATCTGCGAGTTCGACAAACTCACTGCCCGATGATTTTGCCAATTCTATCCCGTGCTGCAATACGATTTTTGCAAGGCCGAACTGGCCGTTCTGCTGATATTTCCGTGATCTCTCTAGTGCCACGTCAGGTGTATTTATACCGTCAAGCAGTGTCTGCATCTTTGCTGAGAATGCAGGCTTTTCTATACGAACTTTATCCCCTACGGTTAAATCAGGCCCAAGTTTATCCGCCAGCACACTTGCAGGCGTAAGCAGAAAGCTTGCCAGAATAAAAGTCCGGATCGACATTAAAAAGACAGTATCTTCATGAATGTTTGTTGATGTGTTCGCTCGGTACATAAAACAGGAAAATCAAAAAACAAATTCTATATCTCTCGCTGGGAGCGCTTGGGGGAGTTTGGATTAATGTACAGAGGTTCCTTAAAGCATAAAGACTTCCCACTTTCCTCTTTCAGATTTCCCTGCGATCTCTGCGAGATAATATTGTTTTGATTTTGATTCATTTATCCACCAGGCACAATGTATCCACAGACGTAAAAAATATAATCAGAAATTCTTTTTTTCGGCATGTGCAGCCTGTCTTTAGCTTATGGGTAAAAACAGAGATTATACTGTTGTCTCTTGTCAGAAAACAAAAAATGGCCGGACAATGTCCGGCCATTTTTAGATTAATAAGAAAAAAACCCTAGATAATCGGCACAATCAATAATGCAACGATGTTGATGATTTTGATCATCGGGTTAATGGCCGGACCCGCGGTATCTTTGTAAGGATCACCCACAGTGTCGCCGGTCACAGCTGCTTTGTGGGCATCCGAACCCTTGCCACCATAGTGGCCGTCTTCGATATACTTCTTGGCATTGTCCCAGGCACCACCACCGGTGGTCATGGAAATGGCCAGGAAAAGTCCTGTCACGATGCTGCCAATCAACATACCGCCCAGGGCCTGCTTACCGAGCAGAACACCAACCAGGACAGGTATCAGTAGCGGCAGCAAGGAGGGGAGGATCATTTCCTTGATCGCTGCTTTGGTCAGCATATCTACCGCACGCGAATAATCCGGTTTCTGAGTATAATTCATAATACCCGGCATAGTTTTAAACTGACGACGTACCTCATTCACGATACCACCCGCCGCACGTCCAACCGCTTCCATAGCCATGGCGGCAAACAAATAAGGCACCATGCCACCGATAAACAAGCCGATGATGACCATGTGGTTAGACAGGTCAAAGCTGATATCTTCTCCTGCCGCATAGGTGTAATCAGCGAACAACACCAGTGCCGCCAGGCCGGCTGAACCAATGGCATAGCCCTTGGTGACTGCTTTTGTAGTATTACCCACAGCATCCAGCGGATCGGTGATGTTACGAATCTCTTCCGGTAATTCTGCCATTTCGGCAATGCCACCGGCATTATCAGTAATTGGGCCATAGGCATCCAGCGCCACGATGATACCTGTCATTGACAGCATAGCGGTTGCACCCGTGGCAATGCCGTATAGACCGGCCAACTCATAGGTTCCCCAGATAGCGGCGACAACAGACAATACAGGCAGTGCAGTAGACTTCATTGACACACCCAGGCCGGCAATCACATTGGTGCCACCACCGGTAGTTGAGGCCTTCGCGATAGCACGCACCGGGCCAAACTCTGTCGCCGTATAGTACTCGGTAATCACAACCATTGCGGCCGTTAATAACAAGCCGATGCCGGCCGCATAAAACAGGTTCATCGTGGACACAGCAACACCGTCAACAATGATGCTTTCGCCCATTATTGACTGCGTAACGAAATAATACGAAATGAGTGCAAGAATACCCGAAACGATTAATCCCTTATACAGGGCCATCATGATGCGCCCTTTACTGGTCACTTTGACAAAAAACGTACCAATAATCGAAGCAATAATAGAAACTGCACCCAGCATTAATGGATATATAATGGCAGCAGACCCTGCTTCGGGGAACAATAGGCCACCAAGAAACATGGTCGCAATAATTGTCACCGCATAGGTTTCGAACAGATCCGCAGCCATTCCTGCACAGTCACCGACATTATCACCGACATTGTCAGCAATGACCGCAGGATTGCGTGGGTCATCTTCTGGAATCCCTGCTTCAACCTTGCCAACGATATCGGCACCGACATCAGCACCTTTGGTAAAAATACCGCCACCAAGACGTGCAAAAATAGAAATTAGCGAGCCACCGAAGGCAACACCTAGCAGGCTATGCAGGGCATCGGTTTCTGAAAATCCTAGACCTAACAGGGTAGCATAATAGCCTGCCACACCTGCAAGACCCAGCCCCACTACCAGCATACCGGTAATAGCTCCACCACGGAATGCCACTTGAAATGCCGGATTGATGCCTTTTGCCGCTGCAGTTGCTGTACGAGAGTTTGCCATGACAGAGACATTCATACCGATGAACCCGGCGGCACCTGACAATACGGCACCGACCAAAAAGCCGAAAGCGGTACTCCATGCCAGGAAGTACCCTATTGCCAGAAAAACAACCACGCCTGCGATAGCAATCGTTCTATACTGACGTACAAGGTAAGCGCGAGCCCCCTCGGAAATCGCTGCAGCAATCTCCTGTACACGCTCATTTCCAGAGGGCAGGCCCTTGATCCAGCGTGTAGTGACGATACCGTAAACAACAGCCAGCAAGGCTGCCCAGATGATAAATAACAATTGCGTAGTAGACATTGCATACTCCTGTGTCAGGTCGGAACGTTTATTTATACCGTATTAACGGGATAATTTTGTGATAATAATTCATAATAAATAGCACATCCATTTATTGTGAATTGTAAAAGTGCCCACAAGATACAGGGTCTTTCACCTGACTTGTATTCAATTGTTTTACCCGTAGCATAAAAAAAGCGGATAATGTCGGAATCTACTTAAGGCCAGCTCTATGAATTACGGCCTGGTGTGTGCTTATCTGGGACAGCAAGACCACCGGTAAAACGAGTGCCCGGAACAAAACCAAAAATTTTATCTAGCTGCAATTCTCTAATTAGACGGTCAACTGCCTGTTGCCCGTGCTCACGATTTACCTCAGATAAAATTATTTTGGCGGCATTGCCATTATAAAAACCACCAAAATCAACCTGCACCTGTAGTCGCTCTTTTGCTTTGTCGAGTGTCATTTCGTGGACTATTTAGAGAAAAGGCCCGGGGCAATTCCCAGAATTTCTATTCACAGTTCAAAAACAGGCAACTTCTTATCGATGGTGATATTTTTCAGTGTCACATAGTCTGGCAAACCATTCTTATAGGGGGGATAATCCTCACCTTGAATCAATGGCAGAAGATACGCCTTGCAAGCATCGGTAATACCGAAGCCATCATCAGAAATAAAGTCCATCGGCATCATTTTCTCTACGTTAGCCACTTCTGATAGCAGTGCTTTGCCAATCTTCCATTCAAATGGGTCATTTGAGAGTCGCTCAATGGCGGGCATGATGGCATTATCACCGTTGATGGCAAACTCAACACCTGCTTTACCCACCGCGTAGGCCTGCTCAACATCTGTTTTTGATGCCAGGTGACGTGCTGCACGCTGGAGGTAGTCCGCAACCGCCCAGTGGAACTTTAATCCCAGTTCATCTTTAATCATATTTGCGACAACCGGTGCCGCACCCCCTAACTGGGCATGACCAAATGCATCACGCGTACCCTGCTCGGCAAGGAACTTGCCATCTGGCCAATGTGCACCTTCAGAAACAACAATAGAGCAGAAACCATGTTCTTCAACCCTGCCCTTGACCCTGGCCATGAATTTTTCCTTATCGAACTCTATTTCCGGGAACAGGATGACAACAGGGATACCCTGATCCTCAACCAGACCCCCAGCTGCCGCAATCCAGCCAGCATGCCGCCCCATGACTTCAAGGACAAAAATCTTGGTTGATGTCTTGGCCATAGAGCGTACATCAAAAGAGGCTTCAAGGGTGGACACGGCAATGTACTTGGCAACTGAGCCAAAACCCGGGCAAGTATCGGTAATCGGCAGATCATTGTCCACCGTTTTGGGGATATGGATGGCCTGAATCGGGTAACCCATTTTTTCAGACAGCTGAGAAATCTTGTAGCAGGTATCGGCTGAATCGCCACCGCCATTATAAAAGAAATAACCGATATCATGGGCCTTGAATACTTCGATCAAACGTTCGTATTCAGCTTTACTCTCTTCCAGGCCTCTCAGCTTGAAGCGACATGAGCCAAAACCACCGGATGGGGTATAACGCAGTGCCGCAATATCGGTATCAGATTCCAGCGACGTATCAATCAGGTCTTCGGTCAGTGCACCGATGATGCCATTACGGCCCGCGTAGACGGTGCCGATTTTATCCCCGTGTTTGCGGGCAGTTTCGATGACACCGCAGGCCGATGCGTTAATAACGGCGGTCACACCACCTGACTGTGCATAAAATGCGTTCTTTGCCATTGACTCGTTCCTCGTTGGTAACCGCTACCAGGCTCTCATCAGCGTGGACAGCGGGTTTGTTACATGAAATTTTTCTATCACATTTATCGACAGTATCAAATACTTCCAGCACGCTGCGCTTCGTGGTCAGCCTGCACAACGAGTAGAGCCAGTACGCAATCACCCACCTCGTCATATTCATCTTCAGCCGGTCGGAATTGCTCCCGGGGGGTATAAAAATAACGCCCCGCGAAGCGTTTATCTCCCATCTTGTAGACGACAAAACTGGCCCCCTGCTGACGCCAGAAAACAACCGGGCACTCAACTTTTTCACCACTACCCTTGTCGATCTGCATCTCTGCATCGGCGAGCTGCAAGTCAATGACTTCGGCATAGCGCTCCCGCAGCGCCGTCGCCACCACCTGTAGCTCTATTTTGGTAAAATCGGGTATATTATTGGACATAAACCGGTAATTTTGCCTCGATTACAGCATTCTCGCAACTTTATCCGCAATCATCGTCGCAAAACCTACTCTGGAAATACTGAGAAGTTATTATTAGAAAATTGCTGATACAGGATGGACACTTAGTGCGAATTACCCTAAACGAATCTATTTCTCCTGATTTTTCAAGACGTTTGTCACAGGCCCTCGAATTGCACCCTATTCAGCCGAAGGTAGTGTATAGCCGATTTACCGGACTACCTTCAGATGACCATACAATCAACAAGATTATCGAGGAGATACATAAGCACATAAGCAGCGCCAACACCACGGGGGAATTTATCCTCAGCAATTACCCTCAGACCGTCATCCAGGCTCAATCACTGGACATGGCACTGGCGAAAATTGGTCAGCCCTTGAGCAGCGCGTTAATGATGGAATCAACAAAAAAAGCACAAAACAGGGAAAACAGGGCGCTTATCAGATATTATCGTACTCAGAATAAACTTATTCTGGTTGATGAAACAGACAGTATCGGTGAACTCTGCAGCAGGATTCACCTGGTATATGAAAAAAGAAGAAGTACCGCCAACCTAACGAACACTGATCGAACCCAGGATGCACAAAGGTAATTAAAGAATGGATAGCAAATTCCCCGGAACACGCATGCGCCGCATGCGTAAGAATACGTTCAGTCGAGCACTGATGCGGGAGTACCGCCTGAGTGCTGCTGATCTGATCCAGCCTGTTTTTGTCATTGAGGGTGAAAACAACACAGAAAGCATTTCGTCCATGCCAGGCATCGAACGGCTCAGCATCAATCTACTGTGTGCACTTGGTGAACGCCTACTATCACTGGGTGTACCTGCTGTCGCACTATTCCCTGTTGTTGGCGCAGATAAAAAAACGGATCTGGCCGAGGAGGCATACAACCCTGAAGGCCTGGCCCAACGTGCCGTACGTGCGCTGAAAAAGGCCGTGCCGGAACTCGGCGTCATCACCGACGTCGCCCTCGACCCCTTTACCTCCCACGGTCAGGACGGTCTGATCGACGACACCGGCTATGTTATCAATGATGAAACCGTGAGCGTACTGGTCAAACAGGCACTGTCACATGCTGAAGCAGGCGCTGACGTTGTTGCCCCATCTGACATGATGGATGGTCGCATTGGTGTCATCCGCCAGGCACTGGAAGAAAAAGGGTATATCCACACCGCCATTCTTGCCTATTCGGCAAAGTACGCCTCATCCTTTTATGGGCCATTTCGTGACGCCGTGGGTTCTACCGCCAATCTTGCCGGTGGCCATAAGTACAGTTATCAGATGGACCCAGCCAACAGCGATGAAGCAATGCGCGAAGTCGAACTGGATATTGCTGAAGGAGCCGATATGGTGATGGTAAAACCCGGCATGCCTTATCTCGATATCGTCCACCGCGTAAAACAGCAGTTTGGGGTACCTACCTATGCCTATCAGGTCAGTGGCGAATACGCCATGTTGATGGCCGCGTCACAGAATGGCTGGCTGGATGAGCAGACCGTTGTTATGGAATCCCTGCTGGCTTTCAAAAGGGCCGGAGCCGATGGCATTCTGACCTATTTTGCTGAACGCGCTGCTGAGTGGTTGCGTTCATACTAACCGGAATACATAACAAGCTGCCAGGGATAGTGCAGGTTCGAATTCATTCGAACAATGAGATTAAACAGTAACACGGGGATAGCTTCCTGGCTTATTCGTTCGAATAAATTCAAATCGGTAGGATTTACATAGTAGAAGTGAGGGAATTTATCCCCAGGAGACCAATTTCGCTTATAATTCGCATCCAATATTTCACACTGGTAGACATCCAATGAGCAACGCACCCAAACCGACAAACATAAAACTGCATCAGAAATCCCGCATACTGGAGATTTCATTTGATGACGGTAACAACTACGAACTCAGCTGTGAATACCTGCGTGTCTACTCACCTTCAGCCGAAGTAAGAGGACACGGCCCCAGTGAAGAAGTCCTGCAATTTGGTAAGAAAGATGTCAATATTACCAATATAGAGCCGGTTGGCAGTTATGCTGTTTGTCTGCACTTCGATGACAACCACGACACCGGCATATACTCATGGGAATGGCTGCATCATCTTGGCAAGGATCAGGATGAATTGTGGGCCGATTATCTTGATAAAATGGAAGCTGCCGGTAAAAAACGCGAAACTGATACGATAATCTGATGCATTTGCATCCTTTACTGAATCTAAGAACATAACCTGACAACATGAGCAGCGATAACAAACAACAGGGCTCCACTCATTTCGGCTATAAGGATGTTCCCATTTCCGAAAAAGCGGGCATGGTTGCCGATGTCTTTCATTCGGTTGCCAGCAAATATGACATCATGAATGATGCCATGTCGCTGGGTATACATCGCCTGTGGAAACAATTTGCCGTTGCGCAGACGGGCGTCAGGCCAGGACACAGGGTCCTGGATCTGGCTTGCGGCACCGGTGACCTCAGCTTGAAAATGTCCCCCCAGGCAGGCCCTGATGGGATGGTCATTGCTTCGGATATCAATGCCTCCATGTTGCAGCATGGACGCGATCGTCTGATAGACAAAGGGATCACCAACAATGTTCAGTTTGTCCAGGCAGATGCCGAGAAACTCCCCTTCCCGGATAATTCAGTTGACCGCATTACCATTGCTTTCGGGCTTAGAAATATCACGGATCAGAAAGCTGCTCTGGCCGCTATGTACCGTTGTTTGCGTCCGGGCGGCCGCTTGATAATACTGGAATTTTCCAAACCCGTACTGCCAGGCCTGGATAAAATTTATGACCTCTATTCATTTAAAATACTGCCTCAATTAGGCAGAATAATCGCCAATGACGAGGCCAGTTACCGCTATCTAGCTGAATCCATCCGCAAACACCCTGACCAGGAAACACTTAAAAACATGATGGCAGAGGTCGGCTTTGACCGCCCCCATTATCACAACCTCAGCGGTGGCATCGTAGCCGTACATAAAGGCTACAAGGTATAGACCATAAGCAATGGGCGCACTTTCATTTATCACCCCTTTTGTCAGTGAGATAGGTTCCCGGCTTTTACAGTCTGATCCCACCACGTTGGAACGTCTTGCTGAACTGGACGGTAAAGTCATTGCGCTCGACTTTGAGTCAACAGATTTCACGCTCTACATGTTCCCCACGCCTGCTGGTATCCGCCTGCGCAACGAATGGGAGGGTGAAATTGATGTGCACATGAAAGGCACACCGTCCGAACTGCTTAAGATGGGCATGGCAAACAGTGCACCGACCACATCCGGCAAGATAAACATCAAGCTTGAGGGGGATCTGCATGTCGGCCACCAGTTCAAAAAAATCCTTGATGATATCCAGATCGACTGGGAGGAACTGCTCTCCCAGCGTATCGGCGATGTCGCCGCTTATCATACCTCACGTTTTGTACGCGGCATGCATAAAAGAATACGTGAAGCCGTCAAAACGACCGCGACAAACGGTGGTGAATACTTGTGCTTTGAAACAGGAATACTGCCTGCCGCCTGGCGCATCGATGAATTTATCGATGATGTAGACAAAATACGTGAAGATGTCGACCGTCTGGCCATGCGCATTGAAGGTCTACTCAGAAACCAGACACAATAATTTTCTATAAAACACTTCATAGACAGATATGACCGGACAGTTACGACAAGCTATTCATCTACTGCGAATCGTCCGCGTACTGGCGCGCCATAATCTTTATGAATACCTGGACGATTTTACACCCTTAAAGCCCTGGCTATTTCTACTCCATATATTCTCCCACCGAAAAGATGATGCCCCACGAGGGCAACGACTACGTGAGGCACTGGAAGAGCTGGGGCCTGTCTTCGTCAAGCTCGGGCAGATGCTATCAACACGCCCCGACCTGATCCCGGAAGATATTTCTAACGAATTGAGCCTGCTACAGGATCAAGTGCCCCCCTTTCCTGGCGAACAGGCACTGCAGATACTGGAACAGGCCTACGAAGACCCCATAGACCATCATCTGCTCGATTTCAACCCGATACCACTGGCATCTGCCTCCGTTGCCCAGGTTCATGATGCGAAGTTACTTGACGGCACAGAGGTCATTGTAAAGATCTTGCGTCCCGATCTGGAGCCTGTCATTAAGAGAGATCTGGACCTTCTGTATTTGCTGGCACGCATGGGTGCAAAACATTCAAACGATGTACGTCGCCTACGCCCTGTAGAGGTCATCGACGAATATAACAAGACTATCCACGATGAGCTGGATCTGCTACGTGAAGCCGCCAATGCCAGCCAGCTTCGTCACAACTTCAATAACTCACCCCTGCTGTATGTGCCGGAAGTCTACTTCGACCACACCCGAATCAATGTCATGGTGATGGAAAAGATACATGGAACAACGGTAAGCAAAATAGATGTTCTGATCAAAAAAGGAATTGATCTTAAGATGTTGTCGAACAACGGGGTTGAAATCTTCTATACTCAGGTTTTCCGTGACGGTTTCTTCCATGCAGATATGCACCCTGGCAATATATTTGTTTTGGATGATGGGCGCTATGCAGCAGTCGATTTCGGTATCATGGGCACTATCTCAGATATTGACAAACACTATCTGGCAGAGAATTTCCTCGCCTTTTTCCAACGAGATTATCGACGTGTCGCCCAGGCACATATCGATGCAGGCTGGGTACCCACTGGCACGCGCGTAGATGAATTTGAAACCGCCATCCGCTCGGTTTGCGAACCTATATTTGCTAAACCACTGTGTGAAATTTCCTTTGGCCGTGTACTGGTCAGATTGTTCAAGGTGGCACGTCGCTTCCAGATGGAAATCCAGCCGCAGCTGGTACTCCTGGAAAAGACACTGCTCTATGTGGAAGGACTTGGTCGTCAGCTGGACCCACAGCTTAACCTTTGGGACACGGCTAAACCCTATCTGGAACAATGGGCACGACAGGAATACGGCCCGCGGGCCTTTATCAAGGAAATGCGCCGCCAGGTACCGATGTGGTGGAAAATGGCACCACGCATGCCCATGCTCATCCACAACGTCATGGAACAGGCCAGCAACGGAACAATACAACTGTCACAACCTGATGAAAATCTGAAACGATTAAGAGAAGAAACACAACGTGGCCAAAAAAGGTTATTCTACGCTATCGTTGGCAGCGCCCTGCTGATCAGTGCGGCACTGCTCGCGTCACTGGATGGCTACACACCGATCATGGCGGGTATTGCGCCATTATCCAGCTGGGTGCTGGGTGGTCTTGGGGCAATATTGCTGTTTGTTTCGTGGCCTTCGGCTAAATGAAAGAAGTTTCAAGACAAAATATAAAAGATAAAAGACCAGGGAGTCTCTGATTAATTCAAAAAAATCCATCATTGCCCCCAGGGATATTTCCTACGGTTACGAACACCGAAACACGGCAATCTCATACGATGTAATCAAGCACTAGATTTTGCTTCGTCACGACGTTCCTCGCAGTGACGAATAAATCGACCCCCCTGGAGACTAGAGGCATTAACCACACAGGACGCAAAGGTTCACAGTGGTATAGGAAGCGTATTATCGAACCCAAAGTAAAAAAAAGTAGTCTTTACCTCTGTGTCCTCTATGGTTCAGGTTTTTAGTATTTATGCTGTTCAGTTACCCAACTTTTTTGTTTGGTTTTTTACCCATCATCCTTACGCTTTATTTTTTATCGCCATGGAAAGCTAAAAATGCCATCCTGTTAGCAGCCAGCCTATTTTTTTATGCGTGGGGGGAATCCTTCTATGTGCTGGTGATGATTCTTTCAATTCTTTCCAATCATGCCTTCGGTATTCGTATAGGCCGCCTGTCCAGTAACTTACCTAATGAAAATAAAAAAAGAAAAATATTTCTGGCTTACGGTATTACTGTAAACCTGCTACTACTTGGCTGGTTCAAATATGCCAATTTCCTGTTTGAAAATATCAATGTCATGCTTAACTGGATTGATGTTACCCCCATAATTATAAAAGATGTACATCTTCCTCTTGGTATTTCATTCTTTACCTTTCAGGCTATTTCCTATCTGGTCGATGTCTACCGAAATGTAACGCCGGCACAGCCCAGCCGTTACAAACTGGGGCTGTATATTTCTCTCTTTCCACAGTTGATTGCAGGCCCTATCGTTAGGTACCATGATGTTGCCGGACAGATCGAGAAAAGAACACATTCCATCGAACTATTTTCAAGTGGTGTACAGCGCTTTGTTTTCGGCCTTGCAAAGAAGATGCTGGTTGCAAACCCACTTGGTCTGGTGGCGGATAATGTATTTGCGCAAACTGCGAGCGATCTATCTTCACCCGTTGCCTGGTTGGGGATCATCAGCTATTCGCTTCAGATTTATTTCGATTTCTCTGGCTATTCAGATATGGCGATTGGTCTCGGTAGAATGTTTGGATTTCGATTTCTTGAGAATTTCAACTATCCCTATATTTCGAAATCAATTCAGGAATTCTGGACTCGCTGGCACATCTCACTTTCCACCTGGTTCAGAGATTATTTATATTTTCCCTTAGGTGGCAGTAGAGTTTCCCCTTCGCGTACCTATTTCAACCTCATCATAGTTTTTTTCCTTTGTGGGTTCTGGCATGGTGCTAGCTGGAATTTTATCGTATGGGGATTGATACACGGTTTTTTTCTTATAATAGAAAGAGCCTGGATTGGAAAACATCTGGCTAAAATGTGGGCTCCGTTCAGGTATTTCTATGCCGTGTTTGTGGTAACTATCGCCTGGGTATTCTTCAGGGCCGATACACTGCCTGACGCACTGGCTTATCTCTCGGTCATGTTTGGTATGACTGGTGATGCCAGGCATATTTATTCAGTTTCTTATATGATCACGAATGAAGCAGTAATTGGATTAATCATTGGTATTGTATTTTCGACACCCCTGCATCCCTACATCACGCGAAAACTATCACAGTATAAATACAGTAATTCGATTTCTGTTATTTCCCAGAAAGTAATACCCAAAATTGCACTTGTGTCACTGCTCCTGGCACTAAGCCTGTCCAGTGTTGCTACCAGTACCTATAATCCCTTTATCTATTTCAGGTTCTAAATCACATGCCTGAAGAAAAATTAGACAAACTCACCGCCTACGTACTCACACTGGTTTTTCTTGTAGCGATTTTTATTCCTTTTCTTGGCAGCATGATAAAAACAGACACGATTAAGTCAGTAAATGAGAAACGTATACTAACGCCCTTACCAGAAAGACCGAACTCCATTAAGACATTAAGACGCTACCCCAAAAAGTTTAATC
>JAADJE010000113.1 GCA_013150915.1 Gammaproteobacteria bacterium | reverse complement strand
GAACAAGAATAACCTTATGCCGTTTATCCATGAAATATCCTCCAGACGATCTCATCCAAAATCATACGAAGAAATTACCGTTCTTCAACTCTAGTATATCAACATCGTGCCAGGAATAAACCGGGACTAAAGGGGTCGGAGTGATTTAATTTTTATAGGCGACATAAATTCTCCCAACGTGCTGGATGACCTGGGAGATACCAATATTCGGCCGCTCCTGTGTCATCAACAGATGGACGTGGTTGGTCATCAGGCAACAGGCATGAAGGTACACATCATATCGTTGGCAACCCTGAGCTAGCGCGTTCAGGTAATATCGATAATCCTCGTCAGCAAAGAAACAAGCATCACGGTTATTACCGCGCTGCACGACATGTGCGGGGATCCCAGGCAGGTACATCCTAGGTTTTCGTGGCATCGCAAATCCTTTTGCGGTTGTTGTAAAGATTAGATTGTTTGGCTAAGTATAATAGGCAGCTGCATAAATTTAAATCACTCCGACCCTTTAATCCGTTCGCTTATTCAAACTCCATTGTCTGAAAGACTTGTCCAGCATTACGCTTTGATAGAAATTCTGCTGTTGGCAAGTGCATGTAGGCCGACTGATCTATATCATAGGCCTCAAGAAGTGAGTCGCCATTTTCAATCAGCTCCCCAACCTTTTCGCGTAGATATATCAGGTAGTCTTTTGTGTAGCGAGTAACCTCTGCCATATTGGTCGGACCACCATGTCCTGGAATAACATATTTCGCGTCAAGCGCTGCAAACTTGTCCCAGGTCTTTAACCAGGCGGCGGTATCTGTATATTCGAATAGCGGCAGCATGCGCTGATGAAAAGCCATATCACCGGAAATAACCAGCTGTTTTTCCGGCAGCCAGACAACGATATCTCCCGGACTGTGTGTTGGCCCCAGGTGCAGCAGTTCAATACGCAGGCCACCCATTTCGATTATCTTTTTATGCTCAAAGGTCTCGTCAGGCATGACAACGACTGTACCTTCAGCCTTTTCTCTGATAGATTTTTTTTCCCGATCAAGGACAGCGGCCCCTTTTTCTTCAATCTCACGGGCAGCACCTGTATGCGCAATCACTGTCACCCCCTGCTCTTGCCAGTAATTCGAACCGAGCATCGCATGGCCCTGTCCATTTTCCAGCACTACATATTTAACGGGCTGGTCGGTGATCTTTTTAATTTCTGTATGCAACGCCTCTGCCAGCAGGTAGCTGGCACCAGCATTGACGACCAGGACACCATCAGAGGTAATAACGAAAGACAGGTTATTGTTATGTCCCGAATTTTCATACCTGGACGGCGCAGGCGAACCAATGGCCGACCAGACACCGTCTATTACCTGCTGAGGTTTATCATAAAGCATCGAGTCTGGTGCCTTATCACTGGTATATAAAGCTTCACCGCTAAGTACTGGTTCACTTACTTTAGACGCTATCGGGGTTACCGCTTGCTCTTTTTCTATCTTCTGCTCCACGGTCTGTGCTGGTATCTTCTTAGGTGTATTCGATTCTGATATCTCGCCATTGTCACAGGCCGATAAGATTGTAATCGGCAATAAAACAGAAAGGCACTTTAATATATTTCTCATACTGATCGCTCCTTGATGAATTTAATAATCAGGCTCAGAGCGCAATCTTAGCAAAGAGCAGGAAGGGTTTAGTTATATAGACTATAAGGTCTTATATATTACTCACGTTTAAAATCAAGCATTAAAGGGGTCGGAGTGAAGTGTACTGAGTTTCATGACGGAATTTGTTGAGTTTCAATCGAGACCCCTTTGATCTAAATAAGGTATAATCATCAGTTGAATTCAGGTGCATATTTGTCTGCACCTCCTTATCTGCATGGCAATTCTTTCCCCAATACTGAAACCTTCACAAGGTTCGTAGCATAGCAACCAGTCACAAAAAGTCCTGCTAGAAAATGGCGAACCCAGACTAGCGCACGACAAAGATAAATATAGAGGCATTAATCATGCATGATGAACCAGATAAAAATGAGTACCAGGTAACAGCGGTTGAAAAGACCAGCGCCCCTGAGGGCATGTTGGGTGATAACTGGTATCGCTATGTGATTCGAAGAGGCAAACAAGTAATAGATTGCAAAAAAACCGGTTCTCTCAAGGCTGTTACAGAACACGCAGCAAGCGTGGCCGAACTCATAAATTCACGGCATCTTAGAGGTGGCCGAAAGTAGAGCTAAACAACAATCAAGGAACAATCAAGGGGTCAGATCACAGTTTCTAAATCTAAAACCAAAGGGCATCTCTATTAATTTTCACTCCTGCGCTCTTGCCGCTCTTGCTCTTCTGCAAAGGCGGCGGTGATCACTTCCATCACAGCACCCACATCGGCAGCTTGTGTACTTTCCTCAAAATGGCCTGTTAACTTCGTTTCTACATGCAGCTCACCGTCCTCGTACAGCGCCCAGATTTCTTTGGCATAGCGGCTGTCGAGCAATTCAGGGGCATAGTGACCATAGTAGCGGGTCATATTGTCAACATCCCTGGCAAGCATCGACTCGGCGTTGTTATTTCCTGCCGCATCTACTGCTTGAGGCAGGTCGATAATCACCGGGCCGTCCTCATCCACTAGCACATTAAATTCTGACAGGTCACCGTGCACCAGCCCGGCGCAGAGCATACGTACCACGTATTGCATGACAACGGCATGGTCTTCAAGCGCCTGTTGTGTATCCATTTCAACATCACACAGACGTGGAGCCACTTCGCCATTTTCATCGGTGATCAGCTCCATCAGCAAGACGCCGTCAAGACAGAGATAGGGTTGAGGAACTCGCACACCGGCATTGGCCAGGCGATTCAGCGCGTCCATTTCAGCGGTCTGCCAGGTCTCTTCCTGCTGCTTACGACCGTATATTGAACGATTCTCCATGGCACGGGCTTGGCGGCTATTGCGCACTTTTCGACCTTCCTGGTAACGCGATGCCTGTTTGAAGCCACGGCTTGCCGCTTCTTTGTACACCTTGGCACAGCGAACCTCCGAACCACAGCGCACGACATAGACGTCGGCCTCTTTTCCGCTCATCAATCGGATGATAACTTCATCCACCAGGCCATCATCAACCAGGGATTGTATTCGTTTTGGTATTTTCATGGCGCCCTTGTACCTTATTTTAGCCTGGGAGGGAAATGCAGAGTAAAATTAGTCAGCGGCATTAAAGAGCAGATCCAGGCCTTCCCATCCTTAAATCGTGGTCTGGCCCCGATTGTTTTGGGATTAACGCAGTTTTCGTACCTTAAACTTACGACCCTTAATTTTACCTTCTAAAAGAATCTTCAAGGATTGTTTAGCAATGGCGTATTCCACTGCCACATAAGAAACGTTATCAGAAATATCAATTTTACCGATCTTTTTACCCGGCAGATTGGTGTTTGCAGTTAAAGCACCTAAGATATCACCCGCCCGAACTTTGTCTTTACGACCACCATTAATAAACAGTGTGACCATCGGAGGATTGAGTCTGAAGTTCTCCCTGGTTTTCAGCGAAGATGTTTTTTCAATTTGGACTGGGCTTTTTATATATTCTTTTATCGCTTTGACCTTGTATTGCTCAGCGGCCATGAACAAGCTCAGCGCTAAACCTTCATTGCCAGCACGACCTGTGCGCCCGATCCGGTGAATATGTATTTCCGGATCCGGTGATAACTCGAAGTTAATCACCGCCTGTAAATCATTAATATGCAGTCCACGTGCAGCTACGTCGGTTGCGATAAGGATAGAACAGCTTTTATTGGCAAACTGTATCAGCACCTGGTCACGTTCTTTTTGTTCAAGATCTCCGTGCAGGGCCAGTGCATGGAAGCCCTGTTGCCTTAACTCATTTGCCAGTTCCTGGCATTGTTGTTTCCGATTACAAAACACCAGGCTGGATTCAGGACGATAATGCTGCAACAGGCTAACTAAGGTTTTTGTTCTATGGCCTTTTTGTATTTCATAGAAAACCTGTTTAATTTTATTATGCTCATGCAAGGTTTCCACACGAACATCAACAGGGCTATTCTGGATAGCATCACTGATTTCGTTTATTTTATTCGGGTAGGTTGCTGAAAATAACAGGGTTTGCCTTTGCCGTGGCGTCTTATCAATAATACGCATGATGTCTTCATAAAAACCCATATCCAGCATGCGATCTGCCTCATCCAGCACCAGCGTTTTTAATCCATCCAGTTTCAGGGACTTCTTTTGTAAATGCTTTAAAACTCGACCTGGTGTACCGACCACGATGTGCGGGTGATGTTCCAGTGAGGCCAGTTGAGGGCCTATCGGTTTGCCGCCACACAATGTGATGATCTTTGTGTTGGGTATCGCACGCGCGAGGCGACGAATTTCATTACTTACCTGGTCAGCAAGTTCGCGTGTTGGGCAAAGAACCAGTGCCTGGGTTCGGTAAGTTCGTGCTTCAAGTTTATGCAGTAAGCCAATGGCGAATGCAGCTGTTTTACCGCTGCCCGTTTTTGCCTGTGCCAGTAAATCCTTGCCTTTTAGAATTGCAGGCAAGCTCTGTGCCTGAATCGGCGTCATTACCTGGTAGTCCAGTGACTCGATATTGGCTAAAATCTCAGCGCTTAAGGGTAGTGATGAGAAGGCTGTTTTTGTCACGTGAATTCAATCTTTGTTGGCTAATAAGGGAAGCTGGCGCATGATACCTGATTAAGCCGTTGAGCGGGTGATCTAAAGCTTTCAAGTACTCTGCAAATTCAAGCCCCGTTGTTATTATTCCCTAACACATAAAACTTAATACAAAAGGTTCATTGGAGCCTGGCCCCATTGAAATAAATCTTCTATTCAATAGCGACAAAGCAATCTATTCGCCCTGGTCAAAGCGGACACACGGCCCCTGGAACTCGGCCGGTACATTCTTTGGGCATCGGCCACATTGCTCATTGCCCGGTACGGCGAAATCGATCTTGCGCGGGTAAGGCAAATCGAGGTTCTTCATAATGGTGATGAATTCCGCTTCAGTTTTGGCCATCCCCAGGCGCGGGTTGCGTTCTTTTTCCTGACCAATGCTGGAAACATGACGGCCGTTGTAATCATGCCCCGGGTAGACCAGGGTCTCGTCAGCCAGGGTGAACAGTTTTTCGCGAATGCTGCGGTAGAGGATCGCCGAATCACCTGACTGGAAATCCGTGCGGCCACAACCCTCGATCAACAAGGCATCGCCAGTGAACACCATGTATTGCGTGCCATTATCAACCCGGTAGGCAAAATGGTGCGAGGTATGCCCCGGTGTAAACAAGGGGTCCAGGATAATGCTGCCGAACTGAAGCGGCACTCCCTCTTTCATGGGGATGTCGGCACATTCCGGTTTTTCCACCTCGGGAAAGGCCACCTGGCAGCCGGTCTTGTCACGCAACACCCGTGCCCCGGTGAGATGATCCGCATGCAGATGGGTATCGATGGTGTAGGCCAGTTTCAGCTGCAGCTGCTGGATCATTTCGAGGTCGCGCTCGACCGTGTCGATCACCGGATCGATTAACGCGGCCGTGCCCGTCTCGGCACAGGCCAGGAGATACGTATAGGTACTGGAATCCGGTTCAAACAATTGCCTGAAAATCATGATACTCCTCTACATAGTCAATCCAACAGTCCATATTTAAACATATAAGATAAAAGGGGTCGGAGTGATTTTATATTAATCACTCCGCCCCCTTTAACACTACGATATAGGCTACTCAGCTTTCAAGTACTCTGACCCCCTGATCCACTCTTG